>CAYTIT010000121.1:0-5092 GCA_964437975.1 uncultured bacterium | reverse complement strand
CCTAATGCGCGCATTATGATTCACCAACCCCTCATTCCCGGAGTGATTCAAGGGCAAGCTACCGACCTGGAAATCCAAGCGAAAGAGATCATTAAGACCCGCAATGCGATTATCGATCTGTACGCAGATGCTACAGGCAAAGAGCGCACGTTGATTGAAGAAACCATTGACCGTGACACGTGGATGAGTGTCGATGAAGCGATCGACTTTGGATTGCTCGACGCCGTAGCGACCTCGTACCAAGACCTCGGTTTCGCCTAATCTCGATGACCTTGGCAACACCGGCCTTTTCATTTACTAAGTACCACGGCCTGGGCAATGACTTCATTTTGGTCGATGCTAGACACCAAAGGGTAGCGATCGACCCTTCCCTCTTTGCTCAGCTGTGCCGCCGTCACTTTGGTGTTGGTGCCGATGGCGTTCTCGTATTGGCGCCTTCACACCGCGCTGATGCTTTGTTGCGCACGTTCAATGCCGATGGAACAGAAGCCGCCATGTGCGGCAATGGGCTCCGTTGCGCTGCTCACTTGCTTGCCCAGCGCTTAGACCGCAGTGAAGTCACTCTCGCTTCTCCTCAACGTCTCCACCGCTGCACAGTAGATGGCTTGACCGTGTCAGCCACGCTCGGGGCGCCCGAAAAGATCACATCCGATCTTGTTCTTTCTCTTTCCCAAGGCCCTATCTTAACTACCTATGTCGATACAGGTGTGCCCCATCTCGTCCTTTTTGTCGACGATCTGACCACACCTCAATTCGCGGCGCTTGCAAAAAAGCTCCGCTTTCATCCCACCCTTGCCCCCGCAGGGGCAAATGTCAACTTTGCTCAAAAAACCTCTTCTGCGACCTATTCTATCCGCACGTACGAGCGGGGCGTGGAACAAGAAACACTCGCGTGTGGAACAGGCGCAGCAGCCACCGCGGTTGCCGCCTGGTATAGAGACTCGACATCGACTCACTTGACCATTCAGACTGCGTCAAAAATGACCCTGACATTTGATTTATTCCCTTCCAATCACCTATTAAAAGAAGTGCGGATGACAGGTGGTATCTCCCCCGTTTTTGAGGGGGTGTTACACCCTTTACATGTTCACAATCAAGCGATGCTCAAGCAGGTTGTAACAAGGAAGGGACAAGCGTGATAAGATTGACCTTCACATGCGTTTGGCATCTCTTAACATGGTTGTTAACGACAACGCCGCCTATTTGGGCCTTAAATTGAACTTGCTATGAATGATTTTCCTTTTAAACCTCCCCACCGCAACCAAGGTCAAGCGCTGATTCAAAGCGGCGCAATCAAGCATATTTTCTTTTCTCAAGGCACCTACCAAATTGAGATAGAAGACCCCGCGTATCCACAAGAACTTTGGCCGTTTTTACAAATTGACGACAATGGGCGTCTGCGCGACAGTTTTTGCACATGCCCTACCTCTGAAAAAGAGGGTTCTTGCCCCCATCTTGCAGCAGCTTATTTGACGATCACAAAAAAAGAACCGCTCCACCTCCGTTTTCACCACTCTTTATGGCACACGCTGTGTTGGATGGCCTTCAAACGCCACGGTGGGGACGAGCGGAAACTGACGCGCAAAAAGGCGACAACGTATGTGCGCAAAGACACCAAAGGTAAAGAGCTCTTCACGCTAGAGTTGACGACGTCGGCAGGAAAAAAGTGGTTTGATGAAATGATCACGCATCGGGTTGAAGAAACTGAAGAGACCTCACTTAAATTCTCTAACCTAAGCAGTGAAGAGCTCACCTTGTGGCAACAAGGTTCTCCATCAGAAGAGTTACAATATGAACTCTCTTTTTGGTCTGACCTCGCAAAATGGATGCTTTCTCTTGAACAATGCTCGACAAGCTACACCATCACCTTTACTCCCTCTTTAAGCCGCTTGCCCGAAGCTATCACACTTGCTTTCCCCGACTTTCAATGCACCTTTCTCCTCAAAAAAAAAGATTGGGAGCCGGTGATTCCCGCACTTCAAGAGATCACTTCCCCTTTGAAAGTCTACGCCTCACGCCCTGCAGAAATCAAAAAGGCCAGCTATGACCCTAAGCGGTCCGAACTTCACCTGACCTTTAAGCAGCAAAAGCAGCAAAAAACATCGTCAACGCGCTACCTTAAAATCGGCCCCTGGGAGTTTCGCCCCGACGAGGGTTTTTTTGCGACCGATAACAGCCCCCGCTCGACGCAACAAACACTGGCGGCAAAAAAGATCGGCGCTTTTCTCACGCATCACAGTCGCAATTTAAAAAAAGCTTTTGTCGGAACTTCTTTCCACCCCGACCCGATCGCACCTTCTTATGACCTTTTTTTTGATGAAAAAAAAGCGCTTCATATTTGCGCTTTTGCCTTTACAGCCGGTGATTTGCAGTCTGAAGACGCGACGCTCTTCTTGCCTTGGGTTTACCTAGAGAGCAAGGGGTTTTTTCGCTTAGACCCTCTCCTTTTTTCCTCTCTGGAAACGGTCATTCCCGCCGATAAGATCGAAGAGTTCATCAACGAGCACCGCTTATGGCTTAGCCAGTGTGCTGGGTTTGAGCTTCACTTATCACCTATTGAGTTTCAGCTCGACTACTTTCTCGATGAAGAAAAAACGCTATGGTTTACGAGTGAAGCTCAACAAGCCGGCGCAGAAAAAAAAGTGATCGAATTTGCCCACTGGCTTTATGTCAAAGGACAGGGATTTTACCGCAGACAAGGAACACGTCACGGCGTCGCTGTGACACCAGGAATGAGCGTTGAAAAAAGCCGGATCTCGTCGTTTATCCAGGCAAATAGTGAAGACTTAGAACACGTTAACCATTTTTTTGCCTCTGTGTGTCCGATCGAGAAAGCCACACTGAGTGTGACACTGAATGAAAATGACATTATCGTCATCCACCCTCACTACACTTTTTCGCCTCCCTATAACGCTGAGTCAGTTGAATTGTTTGGCGATTTTACCTATGTTCCAAATGAAGGATTTGCTCCTATTCCCGCTACAGGACGCTTACCTGAAAGATACCAGCGCCCTGTTGCCATTGAAGAACACAAAGACTCGCTTTTTGTCTCCAAAGAACTTCCCAAACTCGAACCCTTTATCTCGACTCTCGACACCCGCCTAAAACAACCGCGCGCGCTCGAGCTTCTCGTGCGGCGCATTCACAAAGAGGCATCAGACTCGTCTTTTTTCTGGAAAGTCGATCTTTTTTACGCAAGTGAATGGGGAGAAGAGCCCTTGCGAACAGTCAAAGAGTGTCTCGACCGCGACGACCCTTATGCGACAACCCGAGCGGGCCTCCTTTTTTTAGACGATCCTCGTTTTCAGTGGCTGCGAGAACTTTCACTCGATCACTTCACCCCCAAGGGCAATACTCTCCTTCTTTCGACTTTGGCTTGGATTCGGTTGCGCGTGTTCGAACGCATTCAAATCCCTTCAGGTGACGACCCCATTGCCGTGCAAACGCGCGCGCTTGTCCATGAGCTCGACCACTTTGAGTCAACAGAAGCACTTCGATTAAAAGGACTCAAAAGCTCTCTTCGCCCTTACCAAGCGATCGGAGCAAAGTGGCTTTGGTTCCTCTATTCCTATGGACTCTCTGGCCTACTGTGCGATGATATGGGACTTGGAAAAACGCATCAGGCGATGGCCCTTCTAGCTGCGGTGAGAAATGCCCACCCTAAAATGCCTCAACATTACTTGATCGTCTGTCCAACCTCTGTTCTGTATCACTGGGAAGAGCTTTTAAAAGAGTTTTTGCCTAAATTCTCTGTCACCTTTTTTTACGGCCCATACCGGACATTGGCCCCTTTTCATAAAAAAAAGGACATCTTATTGACCTCTTATGGTGTGTTGCGCAGCGAAAAAAAGGCCTTATCTAAAATTCCTTTTACCGTCGCTTTGCTTGACGAAATTCAAATGGCGAAAAATACACGCTCTCAAACCCACCAAGCTCTTACTGCAGTGCGAGCGCAGACAAAAATTGGCCTTACAGGAACACCGATTGAAAACCGCCTCCTCGAGCTCAAAGCCCTTTTTGACATTATTTTACCCGGCTACTTCCCCTCACTTGCCAAATACCGCGAGCAATTCGTTCAACCGATTGAAAAACACCAAGAACCGGGGAAAAAATCGCTTCTTGCAGAGCTGATCCACCCCTTTGTTTTAAGGCGAAAAAAAAGCGACGTCCTCGCTGAACTTCCCGAAAAAATCGAAGAAATCGCTTCTTGTTCCCTTTCTGAAGAGCAAACACACCTTTACCGCGAGGCGTGCGAGCAATCGCGTTCTTTGATTGCCGATGGAATTCAGCGCACCGACACCACGCCCTCTTATATCCATATTTTTTCCCTGTTTAATACGTTAAAGCAAATCTGCAATCACCCTTGCCTTTACACAAAAGATATCGACAATTTTGAAAAACACGCCAGCGGCAAGTGGGATCTTTTTGTCGAGCTCGTCACAGAAGCGCGCAATAGCGGCCAAAAACTTGTCGTGTTCACCCAATACCTCGGCATGATGCAAATCATTGAATCCTATTTAACAAAGCAAAAGATCGGCTTTGCCGCCATCCGCGGTGAAACGCGCAATCGCAAACAACAACTCCAGCTTTTTCGGGACGATCCAACATGCGAAGTCTTTATCGCTTCATTGCGCGCCGCCGGGACAGGGGTAGACCTCACCGCCGCCTCTGTTGTCATTCACTATGACCGCTGGTGGAATCCGGCCAAAGAGAACCAAGCGACAGATCGCGTTCACCGGATTGGTCAAAACCGTGGGGTCCAAGTCTTCAAGCTCGTCACGCGCGGAACGATTGAAGACCATATTCACCAGCTTATCCTACGCAAAACAGGGTTGTTAGAAGGCGTTGTTGGTTACGACGACCAAGACCAAATCAAACGCCTCAGTCATAACGATATCGTCGCCATTCTCAAGCAGCTCAACCAATCTCTCTAAGACACGCTAAATTCAGCTCTTATGTCAAGCGCTATTCCGACATTCTTTGGCTCGCCGCTGAAAATGTGCAAATAGACCGATCACGACTCAAAAATCGGGACTTTTGCCCCAGCCAGTGCTCGGCGATTTTTTACCCACGATGCAGCCTACCCCCAAGT
>CAYTIT010000120.1:0-5102 GCA_964437975.1 uncultured bacterium | reverse complement strand
CAGCAAATCGCAGAGATTTTGGAAAGACCCTCCTTTGTCAATGACAAAGACCTGGGCACCTTTAGCCCTTTGGTGAAAAAAAAGTTCATTGAGGAAAACGCTTTTCCCTGTTCCCGTCGGGCCAATTACCGAAGTGTGTGCTTTAGTCCCTGCGAAGTGATTAAAAAAACTTAGTTGGCCTCGCCGAGAAACTAGGGGAATTCCTTTGTGGGAGGCTCCTGAAAAATCAGCTAAAATGGGGGCAAAGTGCGCTGCTTTCCCGGTCATCGTCGTCTGGAAAGAGCGGTTGTTTTTCATGTAGCGGAAAAGATCGTTTTCTCCCCATACCATGGGCATTGATCGCACAAAATCATCTAAGTGAACAAAGCGCGGATGCCGGAGGAAGAGCCCGTTGCTCTTATAAAGGGAAATGACCCCTTCAACTGCCTCTTCGAACCGCTCTTTTCTTCCCCAAACGCCAAGATTCAAACGAGTGGTTAAGTATTTTCCCCCTCGATCGAAACGCCTCATCGCTTCGCCGTACTGCTCTCTTTCTTTGAGCATTTCTGGGTTTTTCCGTAGAAAGGATAATGTCCCCATTTGGCCGCGCACCAATCGGTCTTTGGAAACGATCTTTGCGTTCAGGGAAAGTTGTTGCGGATAATAGACACCATAATGGAGAAAGAAGGGGGTTTGTATGCGGTACTCATCAGACCGCGCACCGCCAATCAGCTCTAGATTGGCGCGAAAATCCCAAGCAGGGGGAGCTTCTTCTAGCTCAAGCATTTTGAAAAACATGTCCTCATGCTCGCCATGGAAAACACAGCCATGAGAGCAGACAGAGATTCCCCCAAGGGTAGAAATCTGCTCGTTAATGGGCCTAACAGGAGAAAATCCCCTTGGCGCTGGCGAGCGCGTTGAAAGATCCATTCCTGATAGGTGGGAGGTGAGCTTGATAAGATTTTTGGGTTTTACTTCGGCGACGCACTCCTTCCCTCTTGCAACCCTTCGGAGCATGCTTTCTGCATACTTTTTTTGAGACTGCAGCTTCCTGATCAAGGTTTCTGACGGTTCTTCGTCTTTTTTTGGCACCGAATAAGAGAAAAAAACAGAGAATTTTCTCAGAGGAATAATCCCTTCTGGGGAGTCACTCAAATTCTCGCGTCGATAAAAGGCTTTGCGTTTAGAAAACACTTTTTCAAAAATTTCAGGGGCGCCTTTTGGAACAATAGACCAATGATCCATCCAATCCCCGACGAAGGGGTCTGCAAAAAAAAGAAACTGACACGCTCCCCCTTCCCAAAAAAGCTTTTCAATGAGGTCTTCGATCTCGTCTTTTTCCTGAGCGCCTGCTGCTAAAAGGGGGCTAAACTGAAAACAAAACCCATAAGAGCTCTTGTTGATGAAAAGTCCTTTTTCCTGGTCGTAGAATCGATAGGGCAAAAGTTCGCTAAAATGGGCCCGGTTGAAAAACCCTTCTGTTTCTTTTTCTTGAGCGCGAGCGAATGGCTCCAGCTCTTCGGCATCAAACGAACAGAGATAACTCAAGGCTTTCTTTGCTTCTCGGATCGCTTTCTTTGCTTTTTTAGTCGCTTTTTTGATCGTTTGCATATCTAAAACTCCAACTCTGGGGGAATGACAAAGACGTTTTCAACATCGTCATAAATAGCTTCAGGATCGGTTTCTCGCTCTCGAATCATTTTGACAGCAGAAGAAACTGGAACGGGCTTCATCACAGGCTTTGGGGGCTTAAGCATGTAGGCTTTTTCGTATGGCGACGTGCACCCACAAAGGAAAAAGAAAAGAAGGGTAAAAAGAAGAATGAAAAGAGCTAGGTAGTTTTCGCAGGTAGCTCTTCTCTTCTTGTGTTTTAGTAAGGCAAGCTTTCCTGTTAATTGTTTTTTCAACATTTTGTTTTCTCCTTAAGAGCCTTGTTGACTTTTGCTCGGGTTGGCAATCCAGATAAACAGCACTTGTCAATCCACACCGAGGGGGTTTTTGTCGGAGCATCTTCTTGCTTCAAATAGGCGATCGCCTCTCTTGCCGCTCTTGAAGCTTCCAAAAAAGAAAGAGAACGCATGGTTTCTTTTTTGCCCCTTCCCATTTTTTCGAGCGCCGCAAACATCTGATGGGATGTTCTCTTAGCGCTCACAGCGCACCCTTTTGCAACCTGAAGGAAAAACGAGGGTTTTTCTTTAGGCAACAGCTTTTCTAAGCAAACCATCAGTTGGAAGGTGAGTAAGTCACCTGGATCGGGGTGGAAAACCCAATGAACCTTGCCCGTCTCTATCCATATCCTTGAAAACTCGGGGAAATCGTTGTTGATGCTAGAAAGACATTCAGGACAAGAGAGTGAAAAGTACTCAACGACCTGAATAGGCGCATCTTTTGCGCCGAAGGGAATGGTATAGGTCTCACTAAGAGGCTTAAAAGCCATCAAATAAAAAGGAAAAAAGAGGCAAAGAACAACCGTCCTACCCATAACGCTTTTCCTTTGCTAACGCCTCGCGCTCCAAAGCCCGCTTGATCCGTAGCTTTTCTTTGATGTTTTTTTCGCCCCAGGCACATTGACTATCAAAGATTAAATCAACGGTGCGCCCTTGTTCGAGGAGACAAAAGGGAGCATTTTTCTCCTCCTTTTTGAGAAAGTAATCGGCAAACTTCTCCCATGCTGCGCCTGCTCCTTGAAAGCTTCCTCTTTTCAGAGCGTCAATAGAAATATTCACATTGGATTCGGTTTTTCCTAACTTGAGGACATCCAAAAATGAGCTTTGCTGACCAATCGCTTTGGAAACTTCAGAAAGAGCGGCAGTCGCTCCAGCAAAAATAGGCGCTTTCCAAGAAGGGTCAATAACGGTGCAAACAACCCCTGTCCCCCCATGTTCTCCGCCAACGTAACCTGAGATATCGGTTTCGATAAAGCTCCCGTCTTTAAAAACGCGGGTCATGCGCCGTGCACGTAAGTAGGCGAGTTTTTTTGTTGCATTGCCAAAAGCTTCAGCTGAAATAATAGTATCTTTAAATCCTTCGACGCGCACTCCATTAGGAAGCCAGCCATTGGAAATCGGCCTCAGAAGAACCATGTCAAGCTGGTTAGGCTCCCCTACCCCAGCTGACGCTCTTGCCCCCATCACGACTTTGCAGCGGACGATAGTGTTCGCCGGAATGATTTCACTGACATGCTGTCTACTTTCTTCCTCTTTGGCTTCAACAAAGACCATCGAGATGTCGGGCTCCCCCTCTTCTTCCCCCTCTTCCCCATAAACAACGCGACTGTGGCGCTCTGTTTCTTGCAGGGTTTGTATCTCTCTTAGTTTTTCAGCAAAAAAGTTTTTTAAATCGTCAATTTGGACTTGCTGAGAGACAGCTCCCTCTTTGATTTTTTGTTTCACCTCCTCCTGAGCTTGGATAAGTGCATCGATCTGGGCGCCCATCCGCTCTTGAGTGATTTCTAAGTCGCCAACGCGGGAGAGTGTCGGGTCAAGCCCTGTTGATGCTGTTTCGACAATAGGTGCTTCTCGGCGTACATGCTGTCTTTTGCCCCCCGAAAACTTGGGATAGAAAAGAAGAACTAAGAGGGCTCCAGCTATGATTCCTACTAGGAGCCGCCTCTTCCTGATTTCTTTTTTGTCTCTTTTTGTTTTTTTGGGCTCTTTTTCTTCAGTCACGGCTTTCCTCCTTTGCTTCTCTGCAAACGATGAGTAGCGTCTTTTCTCCAGATCTTAGCCAGCGATGAGGGCAAAAAACCCAGCGCTCGCCTGGCGATTTCATGGCGCGTGTGTTAATCGAAAGGGGCTTTTTAGATGGGTTTTCCAAAGAAAATACAAAAATTGCATCGAATGGCCCTTCATAGAAGAAGAGGGGCTCAATATTTAGCGGCGATTCAACAGGAAAAGCGGGAATTTTTTGAGGATCGCGAACGGCAAATCCTGGCGGCTGCTTGTAGTCTAGGATAGCCTCAAGCATTTTGATTGTTTTCGAATGGTAGTCTGTCGAAAGCGGAGGCAAAGCGTCCGCTTTAAGCGCTTCTTTTTTTACCTCTTTGCTCCTCTTCAAAACAACAATCTCCCCCTTTGCTTCTTTGACATTGACAAGGAGCGATTGTGTTTCTCCAAAAGAGGTGGTTAAGCTGACCATGCTGGGGGCTTGCAGCTCTCTTCTCGGCGTGAGAAACGCCTCTCCCGTTCTTTCGTTAATCGCTCCTTGGAAGCGGTTTTCATCGAAATGCATCCCCGTTATCGACCCCTCAGAACAGGTGATTCGATTCGGAGAGGTTAGCGAAAAAACCACTTCAGGTGCGGTTTTCGGGTTCATCTCGATTTCGACAAGCCCAAAGACTGTTTGGCTAATGGCTAGCAGACCACAGAGAGAAAAAGTTTTTAACATGGGATGACCTCCTTTTTGATTGAACGAATAAAAAGTCTCCCCTCTTCGAAAACGAAAAATAGGGTGTAAGCTACCCTTTCCTCTTTGAGGAGAGAGGCTTTTTTCGATCGGGGAAGGTAAGTGCGCTGAATTCCAAAAAGCTTGAAGGTAAGGTCGTCTAAATTAGCAAGGCTGCGCTCCCGAACAAATTGGAACGATTCTCCTTGGCTTTTTGCAGCAAAAGCTTCTTCAGCTAGCTGTTTTTTGATCGCGTCGCGAGAAGAAAAATAAACATGGTCAAGAATTTTTTCGTTTTTCCAGTTGATGTCGAGAGCGCTTCTATCGACAAGAAACGCCGAGAGAAATACCCCCATGCGCTTGAGATACTCCAAAGAGATAGAATTCTTTCCGATCCAAAACTCTTCTCCAACTGGGGGAATGATCACAATGCGCTCTTCCTTGCTATGAAACGCCGAAGAGACTTTCCAAAGAGAGATCGATAAAAAGATGACGAGGCAAAGGAGAAGATTGCGCTGAGAAATGACTCTTTTGACTTTTTTCAAGAAAAATTGGGTTTCCATATGTCTACCTCAAGAAAAAACGCTTGTAAGCTGGGATAAGTTGGGACATGCCCGGTGGCAAGACAAACCAGTAAAGGGCCCCTGCAAAAAAATGAGGAGGGATCGAACGCCGAAGAGTCCGCTTGACCCCATAAACAAGAAAAATGACCAAAACAAGCGAAACAGACAGCCTCTTTG
>CAYTIT010000119.1:0-5128 GCA_964437975.1 uncultured bacterium | reverse complement strand
ATTTTTAATTATAGTTAATTAAAAAAAATATAATATTTTAAAAAAACTAACTATCTAATTTTCAAGGTTTTAAATTCTTTATAAAAATGTAGATCATGAGCGCGGTTCAAGACTCGGTAGAGACAAAAGAGAGAGGAAGGAACGCCATCTCATCGAGAAGAAGAGCTTCTTCTTAAGCGAGAAGGCGTTACCGCTCTACCGAGCGTGATCCAAGCATCGGGAATGTTGCCACCGCCAGCGCTCGGCGGTTTTTTATTGGCGATGTAGTTGGTAAACAAGAGGGAGATGAGGGCAAAGGTAACAACCCGCTTTTTGAGTCACGCTCAGTAGAGAAGCGCATTTCCTCCAGAGGATTGAGAGTGTTACTGGTGCGCAGTTATCGCTTGGAAAAAAAAACGCTGAAATTTTGCTTTCTAGGGCTTGAAGCTAAACCCTTGTTTTCGCTATGATTTGAAGCAGATTTTGTTCCGGATTAGCTCAGTGGTAGAGCAGTTGACTGTTAATCAATTGGTCGCTGGTTCGAGTCCAGCATCCGGAGTTTGAGACCCACTCGTTGTGAGTGGGTTTTGTTTTGCCCCCTCATTTGACATCTACTGAACGCTTCTCTAAAGTTCATTTGCAACAGCTTTTTAAACGTGGTATTGTGGAGACAAAGCCTAGACCGATCGTGATAAAAAGCATTGCTAGACCGACTTTTAAGTGGGAGAGGATGTCAATCGAGTAGAATAGAACGTATGGATGAGTTAACAGGGCGCGTTGATGCCATTGTTTTTACGAGCGAGGAGACCGGTTTTACGGTCGCTAAGATCAAGGTAAGCGCAAGTCAAGAGATTGCTATTGTTGGCAATATGCCAGGACTGGCTCCAGGTGAGACAATCCGATGTCGCGGCGCTTGGAAACACCATACTCGGCATGGCCGTCAGTTCGAAGTTGACAACTACACGCTGCGCGCGCCCGCCGATGTGTACGGTATTAGAAAGTATTTAGAGTCGGGGCTGGTTAAGGGCATTGGCCCCATGTATGCGCGGCGCATTGTCGATCACTTCGGTGTCAAAACATTAGATGTCATCGATGAAGAGCCTCATCGACTGACCGAAGTTGAGGGGATTGGAGCGAAGCGTCTCGAGTCGATTATTTCATGTTGGCAAGAGCAAAAAGCCGTGCGTGAAGTGATGATTTTTTTGCAAACGCATCAAGTCACCCCTGCGTTTGCGCGCAAAATTTATAAGGTCTATGGCGATCGGAGCATTGAAAAGGTCAAAAATAATCCCTATGCCTTGGCGCGCGATATTTTTGGTGTAGGTTTTAAGCTTGCCGATAATATCGCGCTTAACTTGGGGATAGGGCGGACGGCTCCAGAGCGACTCCAAGCGGGGATCGAGCACTTGCTGTGGGAGGTGAGCAACGAGGGACATGTGTGTTACCCGCGCGACCAACTCGCGGTCCAAGTTGCCGACCAACTTGGAATTGATGACGGCGCTTTAGTCGAGGTAGAGCTTGGCGCGCTCGAAAAGGACCGGCGCATCGCCGCTTTAACGCTTCCTAGTGGAGAAGACCAGATTTCATGCGTCTGGGTGCGCCCTCTGTATCAGTGTGAAATAGGAATTGCCGCCGAATTTAAACGTTTAGAAGAGGGGGAATGTGCACTGCGCCAAGTTGCCCTCGATAAGGCTATTCCTTGGGTCAGCGACAAGTTGCGACTCACATTTGCCAAAGAGCAAAGAGAAGCGATCAAAGTGAGTTTAGTTCAAAAAACGCACGTGATCACAGGGGGCCCTGGAACGGGAAAAAGTACGATTACACGGGCAATTTTAGCGATTACTTCGTGGCTATCGTCTAAGATTTTGCTCGCAGCTCCAACGGGACGGGCGGCGAAAAGGCTGGCGGAAATTACTCGGAAAAAAGCCTTTACGCTTCACAGCTTGCTCGAGTTTGATTTTTCGAATGGCAAATTTAAGAAGAATCGCGATCATCCGTTGAATGCCGATTTGATCATCGTCGATGAGGCGAGTATGATCGATACGCAACTGATGTACCACTTTTTAAAAGCTGTTCCCGAAACGGCGCGGTTGATTTTAATCGGCGACGTCGATCAGTTGCCTAGCGTGGGGCCAGGGACCGTACTCAAGGATTGTATCACATCAGGCGTCCTTGCCGTCACGCAGCTCAAAGAGATTTTTCGCCAAGGCAAAGGGTCGCAAATTATCGTCAATGCGCACCGTATCAATGAAGGACAGTTTCCTTTTTTAGAGTCGAAATTTCCCAGCGATTTTCTCTTTTTTGATATTGAACAACCAGAAGAGATTGCGGCCAAAATTCTCTCACTTGTAGCGACAGAACTTCCCAAGCGGTTTTCCCTGCGCCCACTGCGCGATATTCAGGTTTTAGCGCCAATGAAGCGGGGTGTCATTGGTATTGACAACCTCAATCACTTGTTGCAGCAAAAGCTTAACCGGGAAACGCTCGCGTTAACGCGGATGGGGCGCACCTTCTATTTGGGCGATAAAGTGATGCAGATTCGCAATAATTACGATAAAAAAGTTTATAATGGCGATGTTGGCTGGATTGAGGCGATTGATTTTGAGCGCGAAGTGGTTGTCATCGATTTTGATGGACGTTATATCGATTACCCCTTTGCCGATAGTGATGAGCTGATTTTAGCGTATGCTGTCTCTGTGCATAAGTACCAAGGAAGCGAATGCCCTTGTATTCTCCTTCCCGTCCACACGTCCCATTTTAAGCTGTTGTTTCGCAATCTCCTCTATACGGGAATCACGCGTGGTAAAAAACTGGTCGTCCTTTTGGGAACAAAGCGGGCGCTTGCCATGGCTATTGGGCGCGATGACGTGAAAAAGCGCTTTACGGGGTTGGCTTTTCAACTCAAGCAAGTGCTCAGCACAGCTGAGAAAACATGCTCGAAAGAAGAACTTTCCACGCCCGCTTAGGCAACAGGGTAGCCGGCGGGAGTCTGCTTAAGTGTGAGGAGTTCGAGTGCGGGCGGTTCTCCCGCTGAAAGGATCATTCCTTGACTTTCAATACCCATGAGGGTGGTCGGCTTGAGGTTGGCAACGACAACGACTTTTTGGCCGAGCAAGACCTGAGGGTCGGGGTAACTTTTAGCAATTCCAGAGACAATCGTGCGCTGCTCAAATCCGAGATCGACATCGAGCCGAAGAAGCTTTTTGCTTTTTGGAACGGGGGCGGCGCTGGTAATCGTTCCAACGCGCAGGTCAAGCTGTTGAAACGTGTCAAAGGTCATTTCTCCTTTCAACGGGGGGAGAGGGGTTGAGGGTTGGCTAGGCTGATTGGGTTGAAGTTTGGCGAGTTGGCTATCCACGATATCGTCCTCTATTTTATGAAATAAAATTTCTGGTGGCGGTAATTTCTTGCCCTCTTCTGGGAGTGATGAGGCCGTTTCGTCCCATGACGCGGTGGCTAGTGAGGTAGAGTGGCCAAGAAGGCGCCATAAGGTTTGCGCTGTGTCGGGAAGAATCGGAAAAGAGATTAGCGCAAGTTGTTCTAAAGCGAAAAGAGAGCAGCCGATTGTCGCGTGCAAAGAGGGAGTCAAAGCAGGGTCTTTGCGCGCACGCCACGGTTTTTTCCGGTCAAAATAGGCATTGGTTGCTGCGGCCATTTCCATCACAGTCGCCGCCGCTTTGCGCAGCTGAAATTGGTCATAAGCAGCGGCGCACTGGGTGCGCAGCCCGTCAATGGTCGTGAGAAAAGCGCGATCTTCTTTTTCAACAGAAGCTAATGAAGGCACTTTTCCGCCGCAATGTTGCTGAGTAAAGACCAAGACGCGGTTGGCTAAGTTGCCATATTTGCCAAGAAGTTCGGCATTGCAGCGTTGTTGAAAATCGCGGTAGCAAAAAGAGCTATCGTGAGATTCGGGGGCATTAGCAGAAAGAGCATAGCGGAGCTGATCGACCGAAAAGTGGGTTAAAAAATCGTCGAGGTCGATGAACCAGTTGTCGGATTTGCTAAAGGGTTTTCCTTCTAAATGGTAAAATTCGTTAGCGGGAAGCTCGTCGACGAGTTTGTAAGGCGCGCGTTGCCCCATGACCATAGCGGGGAAAAAGATCGCATGGAAGGGGATGTTGTCTTTGCCGATGAATTGGACGAGCTTGGTTGCTGGGTCACACCAAAAGTCTTTCCAAGCATCGGGGTTAGGCTGTGTTGTTTGTGCCCATTCACGCGTTGCTGAGATGTAGCCGATCGGCGCATCAAACCAGACGTAGAAGACCTTACCTTCAGCATCAGGTAAAGGGACGGGGATGCCCCAGTCGGAATCGCGTGTGATTGCACGTGGTTTGAGGTCATCGATGTAGTTTTGGGCAAACCGCTTGACATTGTGGCGCCACTTTTTTTTCTGGAGCCAAGCTGTAAGCTGATGTTTAAAAAGGTCAAAGCGCAAAAACCAGTGCCGCGTTGGTTTAAGGCTAAGTGGCGCACCTGTGACTTTTGAGCGGGGGGTGATAAGATCAGTTGCTTCGAAGCTGGCGCCGCACTCTGGACACTCATCGCCACGCGCTTTGTCAAAGTGGCATTTTGGGCAGGTACCTGTCACATAGCGGTCGGATAAAAAGCGGCGATCTTTTTCAGAGTAAAGTTGTTTGGTCACCCGATCTTCAATATAGCCTTGGTCACATAGGTCGCGAAAAAAAGCTTCGGTCGTCTCTTTGTGACCTTCCCAAGTCGTACGAGAGTAGTGATCAAACGAGATATTGAGCTTCGTGAAGAAAGCGTGTATGATCGTATGGTAGAGCGAGGCGTGGTCTTGAGGTGTACGTCCCGCCATTTCAGCGCTCAACGTGATGGCAATCCCATATTCGTCTGAACCGCAGATATAGAGGACGTCATCTCCTTGAAGGCGCTTAAAACGCGCGTAAACATCAGCTGGCAAATAGGCTCCAGCAAGATGGCCAAAATGAAGCGGGCCGTTGGCGTAAGGAAGCGCCGACGTGATGAGAATCTTATTCTTTTTGCGCGTCATGGTCCTCTTCAACGGGGACGTCCTTTTTAGCGCGTCGAATCATCTCTTCGAGCATGTCCGAAACGTTGAGATCTTCATTGCCCGATTGAATTTGCTCTTTGGCGAGTTGAATCGCGTGCGAAGTGAGTTGAAAAT
>CAYTIT010000118.1:0-5187 GCA_964437975.1 uncultured bacterium | reverse complement strand
TTGTAGGGAAGAAGGAAACTTCTATTCCGAGAGCTATAGAGAGACAGCCTGTTTGCTTTTAGAACCCCTTGGATTTATTCATGGGGAGGCTCAGAATGTGGGCATCAAGCACATGCTGATGATGTGGGAGTCTTAAATGTATTCGCCCGAAGTAGACGTTCATTGGAACCTTCGATGAACCAGTAGGAAGGAGCTATTGCAAGCCTGCTTGTAGAGTCATTTCTCAGGAATCTTCTTCCTTGGGTTGGGAGGGGATGTCAACGTTGAGTTCTGTTGCGATTTCCTCAAAAACTTCGAAAAGAGGGGTCTCCATTTGATGGCCGTACTGTGCGAAGCGGAAAAGGAGCCGCTTCAAATCGGGATGAGGGTCGTCATCAGAAAAGGCGTGGGCGGCTTCGATGAGGGTCGTTTCTTCAACAAAAGGGGCTCCCCAAGGAGTGGATAAGAGAAAGTGGACGAGTTCGGCATCTTCTTTAAAGGTGTCAACGGCTTTTAACGCCAGCGCGACTTGATCGAGGTTTTGAATATCGGTTGCGACTTTTTTTAGAAAGCCGTGATCGGCCGCCTTTGACTCTTCGGCAAGGAGCTCTTCCCAGTCGTGGTGTATGGCGGTCAAATCGCGTTTAAAACTTTCCAACAGCTGTTTTTGATTTGGCATCTTCCTCACTCCGAGCGGGGTCAATGATAGGGGCATAGAGTGTGTCTACGCCATTCTCTTCTTCAATGTGTTTTGAAAAAAGGCCCTTTAATCCGTCGACAGCGCCCCCTCCCGGTTTGCTTGGGGGAGAAAGAACACCATCGAGCATGTTTTTTAGCCCTTCCTGGCTGAAGACGTTGCGCAGCATTTCGGACATGACGATGTCCATGATTTGAGCTGTTGGTATTCCACCTTCGCTACTGATATTGGTTAGTTCAATCCGTTTAATCGGCTTGAGTTTGCGGACGCGTTGATCTTGCTTGCGGTAGACAAGATCGATGTTGAGGTTGGTGATCACGAGCTTTTTAATGAGAACCGAGGTCGATTTTTCCTCGGTGGCGGCTGTCGTTTTTTCCCGCGCTGTAGATTCTTTGAGGTTGTGCATGATGGTCGACCAGTTCCCTTGCGTACTTTTTGGTGCTTCAAACTCAAGGCTGAGATAGACATTGTCGAGAGTCATCGAATCGATGACGATATGGTCGTCTAGAAAACGAGATAGGGGGGTATTGACGGCAAGAGTGTTGACTTCCAATGCTTGGGGCAAAATAGAGCCAGGAGGGTTCCCAATCCGGATTTTTGTCACCTCAAAGCCAGGTGATAGGAGGTTGAGACTCCCAATCGATACAGAGACACGTGCGCGCTTGGCGAGAGCGCTTGAGATCCACGATGGAATAGCATTCCATCCGATCATGAAGATGAGAATAAAACCGACGAGGACACTTCCAGCAATGATGAGAAATTTGCGCATAAGGGTACCTGAAGTCTATCTACCGACCCTTCGCTCACGATCGGTAGAACAAGCGCGTTTAAAAATACCTTTTAACGCGAGAAAAACGCTCTTCTATTAGGCTCTTTTCCCAAAGTTCCCTCTTTTGGCTTGGACATAAACCGAGCGTGATGCGAGTTGTTTAGGAAAAGGAAAGTGTTTTTCGCGTGGTAAAAGGTCTTTTTTTGCTGTGATAGGTTGATGACCTCCTAACCTTTACTATCGGTGATTAGAAATTTAGCGTCAATCGAGTTGTCAGTCCGTGCAAAGTGAGCAGGCCGCGGTTGCTCCATAATTGCTTGGCTGCCGCTGGAGCGCTCGGCAATGACTGGTAGGTGTCTTGGAGGTTGCTCCACAAGGTAAGCTCGTAGCCGGCAAAAAGCTCAATACGCCCCCAGCTGAAGCTTTTTTGGTAGGACGGGCCGAGCGAAAAGCTGACGTTAAGCGATAAACGCCCCTCTTTGAGGAGGCCATCTCCCTTGGGGACTGTTGTTTCTTCGCGAAAGCGGTTGCGGTAGTGACCACCGACAAGAGCGGTAGAATATTTCCCTGTGATGTAAATATCGTAGCCCCAAAACCAGTCGAAATGAACGGCGACACGTGGGCCGATCCCCCAGTAGCGCCAGCGGTTTTTAATCTCTGTTGTTTCATCTGCAGCGCAGTAGCGGATATTCCACGACTGACGCAGCCATGTTGCCGTGATTGCCGCACCGAGCTTAAGCCTAAAGTGGGGGTTATTGGGTAAGAGAAAGACGCGATAGGCAATGATATTGGCAAGTTGGTAGTGCAGCCGGGTCGAACTCAAAGCGCGCTCGATAGGCTCTGAGGAAAAGTAGGGAAAGGTTGGGTTAAGGAAAAGACCAGCGCTCGCAGCACGGCTTGTTTGGTCACTTCCATTGACATGTAAGAAGGTATAATCAATCTTGGCTTCCCAGTAATGAGGAGCGCGGAAGTAACCAAACGAGAAGCGATAGCCCGAGTCCCAATCAAACGAAGCGTGTGCGACATCCCCTTGCGCGAGTGTTTGATCGCTGTCTGGAAGGGGGTGAGTCATACGAGTAGCGTAGTTTCGCCCGCCGCCGGCAACCGTCCAAAAGATCCATTCCCCAGAAAGGACAAAAGCAGGGCGGTCGCTTTGGAAAAGATCTTGAGGTTTTTCCTCGCTTGAGGGCAGCGATTCAGGAGTTGGAGCGCCCATAAGGAGGAGTGGAAAAAGGAGAAGAGCCCAAAAAGAGGCGCTGTTACATTTCAAAGTCTCGATCCATGACAGTTTTGCGCCCTTCGCCGCGGGCATTATAGACCGCTTGATCGCACGCTTTTTGGACAATTTTTGTCAGGGCTTCAGCGGCTGAGGCCGATGTATTCATATCGGCTGTTGTTTTAATGTATTTTTTGACTTTGCTGACGACAACTAAGATATCCATAAACATACCCTTAAATTGAACCCACCACAACAGCCACAAGTGAGGTTGCCGATGCGGGTTGAAGTGAAATAGGACATTTTTCTTTTTTTTATGAAAAAAACTCTTTTAAAAAAAGTGTTTTTGCAAGATCTCTTTCGATTTTTCCCTCTTAGGGACTTGCCGTGTGGGTGGCACAAAAACCCTTGACAGCGGGGTGATATCAATGTCAAAATTTACGCGCGGGTTCTCTATGCAGGGGGGGGAAGAGGATGGACCGTTTAACGCTCGACGATTTAATCGGTACCTGGCGTCTTTGGCGTACAGTCTTTGATCGTCGCACGCAAAAAGGGAGTGCGATGTGGGGGGAAGCCACCTTTTCGCCTGGAAAAGAAGACGAGCTGGTCTATGTTGAAGAGGTGATGCATCGGCGAGAAGGGAAAGGGGCTTATCGAGCGAAACAGCGTTACCGTTATAAGTTAAAGGAAGATAAGCTTGAGATGTATCGCTGCAATGAAGCGCCCAACACCCCTTTTTTAACGCTGCCGACAGAGAAGCTGCAAGGCAAGGCGCAATGCGGCGCTGATAGGTACGAACTAGACTGGAATTTTAAAGGAACTGAAATGTTTTTGCAACGGTACCGCGTCCTAGGGCCGCGCAAAGATTATGTGATAAGGAGTCTTTTTTCGCGATGAAGTGGCACTGGATCATGGGGAGAAACTGCTTGAATGAGGTGCTGAAACGCGCCCCTGAGCGGATAGTTGAAGTTTATACCGCAGCGTCAAACGAGCCGCTTATTCGAGAGATTGAGCAGTTAAAGATTCCTCTATTTGTGACGTCTAAAAAGAAACTCAGCGCGTGTGTCGGTTCCGAATCGCACCAGCTTTTTGCCGCCAAGGTCCGCAATCGCACCATGCCGCCGTTGCGAGAATGGAGCGCAGCGCTGCCAGAGCAGAGCATGCTCGTTTTTTGTGATGCTCTGCAAGATCCGCACAACTTGGGAGCTATTTTGCGCGCTGCAGAGTGTTTGGGTGCTGCAGCTGTCGTCTACTCAAAAAATAGGTCGGTGGCCTTAACGCCAGTCGTAAGTAAAGTGAGCGTCGGCGCTTCTGAGCTTGTTCCGGTGTTTTCTGTAGCGAATCTCGCTGACGAGGTCAGGGCGCTCAAAAAAGAGGGGTTTTCTATTGTGGCTGCCGAGGGTAAAGCGGGCGCTTGCTCGCTCTTTTCGTGGCAGTTTGCTGATAAAACCGCCCTTATTTTGGGGTCAGAGGGGAAAGGGATTCAACCGCTTTTACTTCGCTTGGCCGATAAAAGGCTCGCCATTCCCCTCGCTGGAGCTATCGATTCGCTGAATGTCGCGCAAGCCGCGGCTGTGTTTCTCGCTAGTTGGAGCGCCCAAAGAGCAAGCCTATAGTCGAAGGGGACAAAGGGGGCTAAACACCTAGAGGGTGTCGCGCGTGAGATCCTTACTCAAAAAGATTTTAAGAGGGGGGGGCAGTTTTCGTGCACAAAAGGGGTCAGTTTATACTGCGCGCCAACACAAGCATACGAACAGGATGATAGCATCATGGATGCTTTTATCAGCTCCAGCAGTATGTTGAGTACAAAGCATACTATTTTGGGCTAAAATTTGAACAAGTCAATCCGGCCTATACGAGCCAGACTTGCAGTCTTTGTGGCAAGCAGGGCAATCGTAAGGGGGCAAGGTTTACTTGCACAGCCTGTGGCGAGAAGGATGCAGACTACAACGCTGCATGTGTGATTGCTTCAGGTGGGGGCGCGTGTAAACCGCCCCGAATCAACGGCAAAAGTGCCAGCTGAAAGCTCGATCCCCTTCAGGGGATCGAGTAGTTTACAAGCCGACAGCATAAACCGTCTAAAAAAAATTTAACTTTTTACGCTTGATGAGTGGGGCTTATTACAGTCACCGGCGAATCAATACTAGATGTTTAGTCCCAAAGTATGATGGTATATACTATCAACAGTTACCAGCAAAGGAGATCTTATGGGACAAGTACTACACGGATGCGCCAAAACAACAGAGGCAGTGCGTCGAGCAATACAAAATAGTGAAAAGAGCGCGGCAAAAATAGCAAAAGAATTTGGGATCAATCCCAAAACAGCTAGAAAGTGGAAAAAGAGGGACTTTGTCCAAGATCAACCAATGGGCCCTAAAGAAGCTCGATCTACGGTCTTAAGCAAAGAGGAAGAAGCTTTAATCGTCGCCTTTCGTACACTCACTCTTCTTCCTCTAGATGATTGTCTTTATTGCTTACAAGCTACAATTCCCCATCTTACAAGGTCAAGCCTCCATCGCTGTTTAC
>CAYTIT010000117.1:2528-5205 GCA_964437975.1 uncultured bacterium | reverse complement strand
ACTAAAAAATGGATTGTTAAAGATCGCAGGAAAGAGAAATAAGCCATGGGAAGATCGCTGAAAAAAGGGCCGTTTATCGACCACCATTTGCAAGAAAAATTACAACGGCAAGAAGCAGCTGGAACAAAAACCGCCATTAAAACGTGGTCTCGTCGTTCGATGATCACTCCAGATATGGTTGGACATACGTTTCTCGTCCATAATGGGAAGCAACACATCTCTGTCTTTGTTTCAGAAGATATGGTCGGGCACCGTTTAGGTGAGTTTTCGCCAACGCGTCTTTTCAGAGGTCATAAAGATAAAAAAGTAGCGAAAGGGAAGTAACAGAAACTATGGAAGAAGCGACTGCGAAAACAAAATTTGTCCGGATCAGTCCCACTAAGGTGCGCATGTATGCGACATTGATTCGCGGGATGACGGTAGAAAATGCCCTGATTCAACTCACCTATGCGCATGCAAAAGGCGCCCGTCTTTTGAAAAAGACTTTAGTGAGTGCGATTGCCAACGCCGAAACGCGGTTTGACGGGCTTCAGCGACGAGATCTCGCCGTGAAAGAAGTACGGATTGATCAAGGGCCTGTGATGAAGCGGGCAAAATCGAAGTCACGCGGTGGGCGTGCGCCGATTTTAAAGAGAATGAGTCATTTTACAATTGTTGTAGGAAAGCCGCTCTAAGAGAGCGCAAAGTTAGATAAAGGAAGTAGGTGAATGGGGCAAAAAGCATCGCCAGTTGGATTTAGGCTTGTCGTCAGAAAGAATTGGAAATCAGTTTGGTTTGCAAACAAAAAAGAATTTGGCCAATTCCTTTTAGAAGACCGCGCAATCCGCAAGTTTTTAATGAAAAAACCGTGTGCCGTAGGGACGGCCAAAATTTCTATCAAACGGATGAGCGAAAAGATAGAAATTACCTTTCACACAGCGCGTCCCGGACTTGTCATCGGGAAAAAAGGGGCTGAGATCGACCAAATCAAACAAGAGCTAAAGAAGCTGACTGGAAAAGATATTTGGGTTGAAGTCGCAGAAATTAAGCGCCCTGATCTCAATGCGCAACTTGTTGCAGATGGAATTGCAAAACAGCTCGAAAGGAGACTTCCTTTCCGACGCGTATTGAAAAAAGCAATCCAAGCGACGATGGATGCGGGAGCTGTTGGGATCAAAGTGCAAACCTCAGGGCGCCTTGGCGGCGCTGAGATTGCCCGCACGGAATGGTACAAAGAAGGGCGAATTCCGGCGCAGACATTACGGGCCAATATTGACTATGCCATGGGGCGCGCTGAGACGACCTACGGATCGATTGGCGTGAAAGTTTGGGTAACTCAAGCAGACGAGGAAAGGCCCTCTCGCTAGGGAAAGGAGTAAATGAAAAGCTATGGCACTGCTACCTAAAAAACCGAAATTTCGCAAGCAGCAAAAAGGGTCGATGCGTGGACTGGCAAAAGGCGGTCAGTACGTTGCATTTGGCGACTTTGGCATGCAGGTTCTCGAACGAGGATGGATTACCAACCTTCAGATTGAAGCTTGCCGTGTTGCGATCAACCGCTATTTTGCGCGAAAAGGAAAAGTGTGGATTCGGATTTTTCCAGACAAACCTGTGACAAAGAAACCAGCTGAAACGCGCATGGGTAAGGGAAAAGGGGGAACAGCCCATTGGGTTGCGGTTGTGCGCCCAGGAAGAATTTTATTTGAAGTGGCAAACGTCTCTCGTGAAGAGGCTCAAGCAGCTCTTCTTAAAGCCGCGGCAAAACTGCCGCTTAGGACCCGTTTTGTCGCGCGGGTTGAGACTGTATAACGAAGATAAGGAAAGCGTCATGCTCAAAGCAAAAGATTTAGTCAATAAAACAGAAGAAGAACTCAAAAATCTCTACCAAGATCTTTGCCAGGGAATTTTCACTTTAGCAAACGAACTAAGCGTGTCGAGAAAGTTAGAGAAACCTCACCTATTGCGGCAAAAAAAACGAGAGCGAGCGCGTGTTTTAACCGTGCTTCGACAAAAAGAGAAGAGTCAACAGACGGATCAACATCATGGAAGCTGATAAAAAAAGAAAGACCAGAGAGGGCATTGTCGTTTCGACAAAGATGAGCAAAACGGCTGTCGTTAAAGTGAGTCGGTTAATGCCTCATCCCCGTTACAAAAAGGTCATTAAAAGAAATAAGACCTACTATGCCCACTGTGAAAAAGAGGGAGTTGAAACGGGAAAGCGCGTGCGGATTCAAGAAACGCGACCGCTATCAAAACTCAAACGGTGGATTGTAACAGAGGTTCTTTCCTAGACTAGCCTTGTAACAACGAGATGAAAGTAAAATGATTCAACAAGAAACAGAACTTAGCGTAGCAGACAATAGCGGAGCAAAGCGCGTCAAATGTTTTAAAGTTTTAGGGGGGACGAGGCGACGTTACGCCTACGTCGGAGATGTGATTGTTTGTTCGGTCAAAGAGGTCGACCCCAAATCGAGTGTCAAGAAAGGGGATGTCGTTAAAGCTGTGATCGTACGAACAAAAAGTTACGTTAAAAGAAAAGATGGGTCAGAGATCAAATTTTACGACAATAGCTGCGTCTTAATTGACGATAAACTCAACCCCCGCGGCACGCGTATTTTTGGACCTATTGTTCGAGAGCTAAGGGAACGCAATTTTATGAAAATTATTTCGCTTGCTCCGGAAGTTATTTAACTATGCG
>CAYTIT010000117.1:0-2428 GCA_964437975.1 uncultured bacterium | reverse complement strand
GAACGCAATTTTATGAAAATTATTTCGCTTGCTCCGGAAGTTATTTAACTATGCGCATGGATGGAACATCACAATGAAAAATAAATGGATTAAAAACGGAGACAAAGTTGTTGTCATTGCTGGAAATGACCGTGGGACGGTTGGAGAGGTCATGGCGAGAACAAAAGATAAGATCTTGGTGCAAGGGGTCAATGTCAGAAAACGCCATATGAAAAGCCGCGAACAAGGGCGTAAATCGGAAATTGTCTCGATTGAACGGGCAATCCACATCTCGAATGTAGCCTTATGCGATGCGAATGGAAAGAAGTTGAAATTGAATCTCAAGCAAGGCGAGGGGAAAACGCGTGCCCTTACCTATCGTGGTGAACAAGGCGAAGAAAAAAGCCATCGCGAGCTGAGAAAAGAGAAAACGAAGAACTAAGGGGCCAGGGGCAATGTCTGTATTAAAAGAGAAATACGAAAAAGAAATTCGGCCACAGTGGCTCAAGCGGGGCAAATATCCTAATGCGATGTGTGTTCCCGTTCTTGAAAAAATTGTGATTAGCATGGGTGTTGCCAAGCAAGTAGCAAAAGATAAAAACATTCTGCAAGATTGTATTGAAGAGCTCGCCCTCATTGCAGGTCAACGACCGATCATCGCCAAAGCGAAAAAGGCCATTTCCAACTTCAAATTGCGCATCGGGCAACCCGTTGGCCTTAAGGTGACCCTTAGAGGTAAGCGGATGTACGACTTTTTGTACCGCTTTACCAATATTATTTGCCCACGCATTCGCGACTTTCGCGGATTGAAGAAAAAGGGCGATGGTCGCAACAGTTACCATATAGGAATCACCGATCACCAGATTTTTCCTGAACTTAACCTAGATAAGGTCAAGACAGAAAAGGGAATGAATATCGCATTTGTAACGACGGCGAAAACGGCAGATGAGAGTCTTGAGCTTTTAACGCTGCTTGGGCTGCCGTTTAGGAAGCCAAAGAGTTAATTTTAAGAGGAGAAAATAGGATATGGCGTTCAGCGATCCTGTTGCTGATTTGTTAACGAGAGTACGCAATGCTCAAAGGGCAAAGCACAAGTATGTCGATGTCAACTGCAGCAACCTGAATAAATCAATTATTGAAGTGCTGAAGAGGAAAGGGTTTGTTGCTCAATTCCTCGTCAATGAAAAAAAACATAAAATACGCATTTTTTTGAGATATCTCAAAAAAGAACGCAAAAGTCTTATTCACAATTTGAAGAGGATGTCAAAACCGGGAAGGCGATTTTATGTTGGCTACCGCGAAATCCCCCGTGTTTTCAGCGGTCTTGGCATCGCTATTTTGTCTACACCATCTGGAGTGATGAGCGGTGATGAAGCGCGCAAAGCCCGTGTGGGTGGAGAGCTTTTGTGTTTAGTATGGTAATGAGGAAAAGCTAAAACGATGTCTCGATTAGGAAAAATGGCCATCTCCTTACAGAAAGGAGTTGAAGTAAAAAAAGTTAAAGAAAATGTCGAAGTCAAAGGGCCTAAAGGGGCGCTGTTAGTCCCTGTTCCAGACGCTATTGAACTCGATCTTAAAGAGCAAGAGTTGCTCGTCCAAGTAGCCCCAACGTCTGATTTAACAAGCGCCATGCACGGTTTATACCGAGCGCTGATTGCTAACGCTGTGCGCGGTGTGACTTCTGGCTTTGAAAAGAAGCTCTTGCTTGTGGGTGTGGGATACCGTGCTGCTGTCAAAGGAAAGGTTCTCGACTTGCAACTTGGGTATTCACACCCTTGTGAACTCTCTATTCCGGAAGGGGTTGAGGTCAAGGTAGAAAAAAATACGCAGATTAAAGTGTCTGGGATTGACAAGCGTATTGTCGGCCAATTTGCCGCTGAAATAAGAGCACTCCACCCACCTGAACCCTATAAGGGGAAAGGGGTGCGTTACTCAGATGAACAAGTGCGTAAAAAAGCTGGAAAGGCGGCTAAAGGGAAATAGATAAAGATGAGACAAGAACTTAAGAAGAGAAATACAAGACGGAAAAAGCGCGCCGTGCGGACGCGTAAAAAGCTCCGAGGATCTGTAGAAAGACCCCGTCTTTCTGTGTATAAATCGTTGAAGCACATTAGTTGTCAGCTCATAGATGATGTCAACGGCGTGACTTTAGCGAGTTTCGGGACGCAATCGAAAGAGAACAAAGAGCTGAAAAAAACGCTTGCAGGTGCTAAAGGCGTTGGAGAAAAAATTGCCGAGCTTGCCAAAGCAAAAAACATCGTCAAAGTCGTCTTTGACCGAGGGCGATTTCAGTATCACGGTCTTGTTGCACAGCTGGCTACAGGCGCCCGTCAAGGTGGATTAAAGTTTTAACGCATGAGGGTCTTACGTAAGGCTCAGAACGAAAAGAAAAAGGCATAACGTCCATGGCAAAAAAAGGAAATAAGCGAGAAGAAGACTTTGACGCTGA
>CAYTIT010000116.1:0-5223 GCA_964437975.1 uncultured bacterium | reverse complement strand
CGACCGCCCGCTTAGAAGGCGGGTGCTCTATCCAGCTGAGCTATCAATCCCTAAAATCTTGAGCTAGATTTTAACCGTTGCAGAGATCCTTTTCAAGGAGTTTTCGCTGACCCCTTTGATACCGATCGCAACTCAAGAGTCGGGCGTTTTGCCCCAGCCAGTGCGCGGCGCTTTTTTATCGGCGATGTAGCCAGTCAGCAAGGGGGAGATGATGGCAAAGACAACAACCCGATTGTTGAGTGATTCTCGGTAGAGAAAAAAGGTGCGGAACGTCTCAGCCTGTTTAGGGGATTGAGATGAACGCGCGTCTCGTGTATATTTTTTTGAAAGCGCCAGGTAAGAGAGGAGATGTAAGAGGGATGATGAGTTTTGCACCGCTGACTATTGGGGACGTTGCTTTAGCGAAAGAAAAACCTTTAGTGGTGATTTCCGGGCCGTGTGTGATTGAAAGTGAAGAGCATGCTTTGTTATGTGCTGAAGCGCTTCAAGAGATCACTTCAACAGCGGGGGTGCAATGGATCTATAAAGCGAGCTACGATAAGGCTAATCGCTCGTCGGTTGCTTCGTTTCGAGGGCCTGGTATCAAAGAGGGGCTGGCCATTTTGCGCAAAGTAAAAGAGACTTTTCATGTGCCAGTTATGACAGATATTCACCACCCCGAAGAAGCGGCAATGGCTGCGCAGGTGTGTGATCTCTTGCAGGTGCCGGCGTTTCTTTGCCGTCAAACAGACCTTCTTGTTGCCGCCGGTCAAACAGGGCGTGTTGTTGTGATTAAAAAAGGGCAGTTTGTTGCTCCGTGGGATATGCGTTACGCTGTTGAAAAGGTGACGAGTACAGGTAATCAGCGTGTGATTTTAACAGAGCGTGGCACCACCTTTGGCTACCACAATCTGGTGTCTGATTTGCGCAGTATTCCGATCATGCAGCAGCTGGGGGTGCCGGTTTGTTTTGATGCGTCCCACTCTGTGCAGCGTCCGGGGGGACATGGAGGGGTTTCCGGGGGGCAAAGAGAGTTTATTCCGACATTGACGCGCGCAGCTATCGGCGCTGGAGTTGATTTGCTCTACCTGGAGTCTCATCCCGAGCCGGCGCGGGCAAAAAGCGATGCGAGCTCGGTGATCGCTCTTCAAGATCTTCTTCCGTTGCTGCAAGAAAGTGTCGCCCTATTTGAGGTTGTGCAAAAAATAGCGTGTGTCGATGCCTGAGCCTCCCCCTAGCTCAAGCAAGGGGCGCCCTTTTTTCTTTTGGTGGTAAAAAGCGATGTTGCGCAAAACAGTTCTCGGTGGATGTTTATTTCTTGTGCTGGGCTTCTCTTTTTTGGCTATCTACGTGCAGCGCGCCTTGCATCAGAGTCAAATAACGCAGTTGGAGCCATATCTATTGACAGCTGACGCTGGTCTGGATGAAGTGGCCCAATATCGCCTCGGCGTGACCAAAGATTTGTGGATGGTGGAAGGGAGAGAAAGGCTGCATCATCGCATTTGTAGCGGTTACTCTTTGGTCAAAGTTTGCCCTCGTCGTCGCGAAGGAAAGCTTGTTGAACAGCTACGCGATGTGTCTGCGGTGGTGCAAGAAAAAATCGAGCGCTTACCCGGGAAAAGACGTCAGCAGCTCCGCTTTATCAGGACAAAGCAAGCGATGTACAACTACTCTTCGCACACTTTTTTCAGTGAATGGGTTGAGCTTGCTTTAGCGCGCATTGAGGGTGTCGAACTCCCCTTGGAAAGGGTAGCAGAAAAAGAGTGTTATGCAAAAGCGATGGCGCAAGAAGCGACCTTTTTTTTCCTCGCGCCAACGCCTAAACTGCAAGCAAAAATGCTATGGGCAAAAATTGAGAGCGAGTGATGCCGGTGATATTAGACGTGATCGATCTTGTGAAGTCTTATGCGGGAAAAAAGGTCGTGAATGGCCTTTCGTTTGTCGTTGGCAAGGGGCAAGTTGTTGGGCTATTGGGCCCTAACGGAGCTGGGAAGACGACGGCCTTTTATATGACGATGGGGCTGATTTGCCCCGATAAGGGACACGTTTTTTTTTCTGGTAAGGAGGTCACACAAGCGGCAGTGCACAAGCGGGCACAGATGGGAATGGGGTATTTGGCTCAAGAGCCGTCGATTTTCCGCTCATTGACAGTTGAGCAAAATATTCGGTGCATTCTCGAAACACTCCCTTTAACGCGCAAGGAAAGAAAAGAGCGGTTGCAAGAGCTTCTTGAAGAGCTCCGTCTCACCGAACTGGCGAGAAAAAAAGCAATGACGTTGTCTGGTGGGGAGAGGCGGCGGCTAGAGATTACGCGCGCGCTTGTGACAAGGCCGAAACTCTTGTTGCTCGACGAGCCATTTGCCAATATCGATCCGATTACCATTCAAGAGGTCAAAGAGTTAATCAACCACTTAAAAAAGAAAGAGATTAGCATTTTAATGACTGACCACAATGCGCGTGAAGTGGCATCGATTGTTGACTATACCTATTTGATTCAAGGGGGAAAGGTGACACATCAAGGAACAGTTGACGAGCTCATTGCGAATGCTTCGGCGCGTGGATCCTATTTTGGCGAAGATTTTAAACTGTAGCCAACCTGCTGCGCAGCGGCACTTTCTAGGTTCCGCTTTCAATCCCCAAGGCAGAGCTGAGGTCGCTTGTTGTTAAGCGTTGATAGGGAGCGTTGATAGGCGTGGTCGATGTCCCTTTGAAAGCAAGAGCCAATCGATGGCGGTTAGCGCGAGAAAAAAAAGAGGCGATGAAGCTTTTTAAGTCGTCATAACTCACATGTTGGAGCTCTTCTAAAGAGGGAGCTTGGGTGAAGTAGGAATCAAGCGGAGCTTGAGCTTGAAGGGCGCGCGCTTTGAGGTGATCAAAGCGCTCTTTTGGTAGGAGAGCGGCAAAATTTTTAAGGTAGTTTTCGAGAAAAAGATCGAGGCGGGCAATCAACTCGTCGGGATCTAACACGCGCGATTGGACAGCAAAAACAGCGCAAAGATCGAGATGACTGTGCAAAAAAATAGCGCGCGTCACATGGGCGCTTTTTTGGTCAGCGCTAAGTTGTTGGGTCAGATCTTCGTTGCAGAAAAGGTCGAGTAGGTGCGCAAGTGCCCGCGCCTGAGCAGGTGTTTGCGCTTGATATCTGAGAGTGAGTAAGGCAGTTTGATCGGGAGAGGGCACTGTTTCTGTGATTTTGAGAGGGTGAGCCTTGGCGGGAAGGGGAGTGAATGCAAGTGGAAAGTGGGATGCTTTAGGGTAGGGGGTTTGGCTGAGGTTGGTTTTAAGATGTGTCCATATCGTTTGGGCGTCTTTTTGGGTCAAGTTCCCTGCAAGGAGCGCTTGAATGTGAGTTTGATCAAAACAGTGCGCGGCAAAATAAGAGAGGTCATCGCTGTCAAGGAGGTCCAGGGCGACTTTTTGCTGCTCAGGAGAGGGGTAGGAAGCGATGAGGTTTTCCGTGAGCAGCAAGGCGCCTCGATCGAGTGCTGGATAGCTATAATCGGTTGGGTCAGCGTCGATAAGGGCGGGAAGTAGAGGAAGGGGAAAGCGCGTGAGCGCGGTGGCGACATCGCGGCGAGCACATGCGACATGATCAGGTGAAAAGTTTGGAGATTGGAGCGCAGCTGTGAGAAGATGAAGTAGTGTGGTGGCTTGGTCGCTATAGCCTTTGATACGCAGGGCAAATGTCCAAGGATCGGTGAGGGAAAAGGTCGCTGTCAAACCCGCAGCGCGCGCATAGGAAAGCGTTTCGGCACATGATGAGGTTAAGGCAGTGGAAAAAAGACGTCCCAATGCCGTTTGTTTGGGACTCCCATCTAGAAGGGAACTTTTGATGTAGATGGTCCAGTCGACTTTAGGAATGCGGTAGGAGGGATCTTCAATAAGGTGCATCGAGCCATGGGCGCTTGTCAACAGCAAGGGAACCGATTGGCCTTGAGAGGGGGCCAATTGAGGTGCATTCACCAACGTAAGTTGGCATGGAATAAAGGGGTTTTTTTGGCGAAAGGTAAAGCGTTGAGTCGCATGGCCACTTTCCCAAGTGCGCATCTCGTCGTCATCAATCTTTTCAACTGTATACGACAAACCTTCTTCAAGAGGAATCGTCTCTGCAGAAGAGGAAAGAGTCGAAGGGGCTTGAGTCAAGGTATAGATGGCGTTTTGAGGTGAGAGTTGGTCGAGAAAGCGCGCGTTAGCTTCAGCATCGAAGGAAGGTGGAGCTAAAGGCTTGTTTAAGAAGGTCGAAGCGTCAAAAAAAATGCGCGTTGCCAGAGATTCGAGCTCGCTAAAAGGGTCCTGGAGAGGAGGGTAAAGGGTTGTGAGCTTGGTCATAGCTTCCCTTTCGTCAAAGACAAAGTGGGAAATCTGGTGGGTTTTAATATGGTGAAGCGCTTGATAGAAAGTAGCAATGAGAGCGTGGGGGTGGCAAAGTCCTTCAGAAGAGAGGGTAAAGTCGACAGAGAACGCCCATTTTTCACGAGAAAGGCGCTGCGCGTGGACCCCAATGCGTTCGATCCACCCTTTGGTTTTTAGACGTTCATAAAGGCTTCCGCTGTGCTCGCTTGTGAGCAAAAGGGCTAGAAGATCAGCGACAGAAGCGTTGTCGGGATCGGGAAGTTGCCAGCGGATTTCTAACGAAGGAGGGTAGGCAGTTGCCGCATAGAGGGTTGTTAACTGACCTTGGGGCTCTTCAAGAAGAGAAAGTGGCTGGTCGCTTTTTGGTGGGGGCGTTTGCTGTGGAAGTGGCGTAAAAAAAGCCGCTGCCAGTGTGTAAAGTTCCTGAATTGAAAGAGGCGAGGTGAGGATAAGACGACTTGCATTTGCATTGGTATGAGAGTGGTGCCAGTTGATCAACTCTTGGGGAAGAAGTGTTTTCGCGGCGCGCGGGGTATTTTGGCTGGCATGCGCTCGCTTAGCGCTGAGCCGGCGCCGCGGATAGGTGCGGTGATGCGAAGCACGGTATTTTTTTTGATAAAAGCTGAAAAGAGCTGTTTGAAGCGTTTCTTTGGTAAAAGAGAGGTGAAGCAATGTATCGGCAAATTGATCGAGCAGATAGGGGAGCGCGCTATGTTCAGCCGTGAGAAAAAAGTAGGTCGCATCAGCTGTTGTTTGGGTGCGCCAAGAAAAGGGAAGTGTGTGAGGGCGCTCTTGCGCTAAGGTTTCAAAACTTGTCATTAAGAGATGACTTGTCAAGGCGGGAAGGTCGGGCGCTCCTGCTGGCGCAGCGTGCGCTTCTGATGAAAGGAC
>CAYTIT010000115.1:0-5246 GCA_964437975.1 uncultured bacterium | reverse complement strand
AAACTAACCTTCAAAACAAAAACCTATTTTTAACCTTAAATATATTTTAACATAAAAAGGTGTTTATTTAAAAGTTTTTACATAAATCACTTTTATTTAGTTATTTAAAGAAAAAAAGAGGGGGGGTATATCTAAGTCAGTGGATCTAGTGGATCCCTTCGAGAAACATCTGCGTTGCAATCATTGTCAGCAGCAGACCCATCAGCTTTTCACAAGCAATGGTGCCTTTGCGGCCGAGGATTTTTTGCAAGAAGGGAGCCGAGGCGAGGATCAGGGTTGTGAGTGCCCAGGCCAAGCAGATTGCAGCGATGAGAATAGCGCGCGACTCTTGGCTTGAGTAAATAATAACGGCCGCTAAAACAGAAGGGCCTGCAACTAAAGGGATAGCAAGCGGGACAATAAAAGGGTCTTCGTTGGGGTTGCTTTCGACGGGAAGTTGGGGTTGCTGCAAAAAGATCATCCGTAAAGCGATGAGAAAAAGGATAATTCCACCAGAAACCATCACTGTTTTTTGATCGATGTGCAAAATAGCCAAGAGTTGATTTCCCAGGAAACTAAAAAGAATAATGACGCCCAAAGCGATAAGGAGTTCGCGCATGATGATTTTGCGCTGCTTTTTAGGTGGAAGGTTTTTCAAGTAAGCAATATAAATGGGAATGTTGCCGATCGGGTCCATCAGTAAAAAAAGAGAAAAGGAAAGGGAAAAGAGCGTGCGAAAGTCCATCGCCTCTCACTATAACGGTTTTCTTTTTTTCAGATCAAACTTTCTTTGCACGGTGTTCTGTCGATCGCAGTTCAAGACGCGGGTTTTTTGTTGAAAGGTGTGAACAGCGCGCTGCAAAGAGGTTATTTGTTGAGGCGAAAGCGGCGTGAAGATAAGGAGGAGTTCGCGGTTTGTTTTGAAGGCCTTCCTCGTCCAGTTTGCCGAGCCTAAAACAAGTGTTTGGTCATCAATCAGGGCCCATTTGTGGTGAAAAAGAGCAGGGCCTTGGTTCACCTTAACGGGAATGCCCGCGGCAATCAGTGCAGAAACTGCTTTTTTAGAAGCGCCGCGCGCGGAAAAGCGATCGAGAAAAAGGTCGACTGTGACACCTCGCCGATGTAAGGCTATCAGTTTTTCGACAAGAAGAGGGTGGGTGAAAGTAAACAAGGCCACGACAACCCGTTTTTGGGCGCTCTCTAATGTCGCTAGCAGCTTGGTAAGTGCCTTTGAGGCTCCTTGAGGTAGGAGAAAGAGATCGAGTGTTTGATCTGACGGCCAGCTATAGTGGTAAGACGAGCTTTGGCGCTCTTTTAAATCGCGCGCAAGCTGGGGAGCATGCAAGCCGAGCAAGCAGTTATTATGCATGGAAAGAGAAGAAGTCGTGAGGTTTGTGCTTCCAAAAAAAATCAGTGTATCGTCGACGATAACAAGTTTTTCATGCATCAGCCCGCGGTCACGTTTGGGGTGACAGTGTAAGGCGTTAGTTGCAATGCGATGTAAAGTGCGGTTGATAGAGGCGTGGTAGACAAGATCAACGCGTACACCAGAAGCAGCTTTTTTTTGCAAAGCTGATAAGATATCAGCATCGCTTAATCCATAGCTGCAGATCCAAAGCGACGATTGCGCTTGTTGAATGGCTTTCATTAAAGTAAGCTTCAAGTCATCGCGCTTGGGTGTCGCGTAGAAAAGGAGGGGATCGCGCGCAGTCGGAAAGGAAACATGGGTGGCGTAAAGTGCAATCAAAAGGGCGACAACAGCAACAGCGCCAAGAAAAGCAGCAAGGGCAAAAAAGCGACGGCGGCGCCTTTTTTTTAGGTGGGGGCAAGGAGGAGAGTCGAGAAGATCTGGGTTGTCCATCGGTGCTAAAAGAGAGAGTGTCGACCTGGCCTTGTCGACCAAGGGCAGTTGAACATACATTTTACCATGAGAAACATATTTCGGCTTGCACTTCGCCTCCCCGTTGGCTGGTTTCTTGCATCAAAGAGAGCAACACAAAGCAAGCTTTGAGGGGAGGAGGTAGAAAGAAAAAGTTCAAAGCGTCAAACTGACACGCTCTAAAACGTATTGTCAGACACGGGGGGTCGTAGAGCTAGTCGGAAGACCCAAGCGCTAAACTTTTTCGCCGCGTGCACGCATAGAAGAGATGACCTTGGCAAGGCCAACTTTACGGATCGTGCGCAGGGCATGCGTGGACAGTCTGAGTGTCACCATTCTGTTTTCCTCGGCAAAGTAAAGGCGTTTTTTAGCGAGGTTGGGCAAAAAGCGGCGCTTAACTGTGCCTGTAATATTGAGCCCAATGCCTTTTTTCTTTTTAGCAATTCCCCGAATTGCGTGACTTTTTCCCCTTCCAGGGCGTTTCCCGGTGACTTGGCAACGTTTTGACATGATGATGAATCCCTTGATCATTGAGTCTTAGTATGCAAACAGGGTAACGGGCTAGAGGCTTTTTTTCAAGGAAAATCATCAGCCTGTGCAGGTGACACTCTCAAGGAGACAACTCAGCGAGCCATTCAATTTTTCATTAAAATCGAAGCCGCCTATTGGGATTCCGAGCCAACAGGTGCTGCGTTAGCAAAAATCAGTGAAAAATATTTGACCTATTTGTAGAGAGTTAGCTATTGGTTTAAAGTATTATGTTATACCGATCGCGATTCAAGAATCATGCTTCTTTGAAGCACCTTTCTTCGAAAGCAGAATCAAGCACGCAAAGGTAAGATGCATATCGAAAAACTTTACGCTGATTTAGTTGTCATCGGGTCTGGACCTGCGGGACAAAAGGCCGCCATTCAAGCAGCTAAACTCGGCAAGTCGGCCATTGTGATTGAAAAATATTCGACGCCGGGAGGCGCCTGTTTGCATTCTGGTACCATCCCCTCAAAATCGCTGCGCGAGGCTATCCTCAATTTAACCGACTTTTACACCAAGAGCTTTTATGGTCAGCGCGAAAGGCCCTCGCAGGCGATTTCAATCAACGACCTCAACTTTTGCTTAAAGTTGGTCGTCGATGACCAGATCAAGACAATCCGGCGTCAATTTGAAAAAAATAGCATTCAGATTGTCCACGGGCTTGCCCATTTTGAGAATGACAAAGAGGTGGCTGTCCTCAATGATAAACAGCAACTCGCCTTTTTAATCAGTGGAGAAAAATTTGTCATTGCGACGGGGTCAAACCCGCGCAACCCCAATAACATTCCCTTTGACAAAGAGGTCATCCTCGACTCGACACGGCTGCTAGCGATTGACACTTTGCCGAAGAAGTTAATTGTTCTTGGTGGGGGTATTATCGGGTCAGAGTATGCGAGTTTTTTCGCCGCTTTGGGTGCTGAAGTTATTGTTGTCGATCAACGAGAACAGATGTTGCCGCTGCTCGATAAAGAGGTAGGATTGCAGTTGCAACAAGGGCTAAGTCAGCTGGGATTGCGCTTTATTGGCAATACGCGCATTGAAGAGATCATTCGCTATGAAAACCGAGTTGAGGTCAAGTTAACCGAAGGCGAATTGATCGATGGAGAAGTCCTTCTTTATGCTTTGGGAAGAACAGCTAATGTCGATCATCTCCATATTGAAAACGCGGGGATTAGCGTCGATAACCGCGGTTATATTCCTGTCAATGCCCTTTTCCAGACGGTGACGCCCCATATTTACGCTGTGGGCGATGTGATTGGTGGCCCTTGTTTGGCTGCGACGAGTGTCGAGCAAGGGCGGCTTGCAACAAGGCATGCATTTGGCGCTGAAACACACCATTTTCCGACCTTTTATCCTATTGGTATTTATACGATTCCCGAAATTTCTTCGTGTGGCCACACTGAAGAAGAGCTCAAACAACTCGGCTTCCGTTTTGAAGTAGGTCGTGCCTATTATTACGAAATTGCCAAAAATATCATTGCTGGAAATGATTCCGGGATGTTTAAAATCCTCTTCCACGCCGATACTCTAGAGATTTTAGGGATTCACATTATTGGTCGGCAAGCAACCGAGCTGATTCATATTGGACAGGTGGCGATGACCTTTAAGGCGCGTATTGACTATTTTATCGATCAAGTTTTCAATTACCCGACCTATGCAGAAGGGTACCGGATTGCGGCGCTTAACGGCGTCAACAAGGTAAAACACAAGAGGTAATCTATGGCCATTTATGACCTTTATGATCAGATTGAAAAAAGGGGTCTAAATGATGAAGCGACCATTTCCCATCTTCAGCTGCTCCGCGCTTCAAAAGGGCATCGGGCGCATGCGCAGTGGGAAGAAACAGCGCCGCCTGATGCAAAAAACCGCTTTTTTACCGCATTTGCCGCGCGCCTTTTCTTTTTCGCGCTCCTTGTTGTCGATGGTATGTGGGCTGTTTTGTCTTTGGTGCTTTGCATTGCCTCGGCTCTTGTGCATCTAGTGACAGCTTGCCAGTGTCGCGCGCTTGCCAGGTTTTTAGCGCGGCGCTACTTGGCCTTAAAAAGGGGAGCAATCTCTTTTATTGCCCTGATCGTGGCGCTTTTTAGTCCTGCTTTGGGAACGATGGTAGCGTGTAGTTATTTCTTAATGTATGACAGGAAGGGGGTTGATGAGATTGTCCCTTCTGTCTTAAAAGACCAGTTCCGGGAGTTTTTCCCCAATTAAAGCCTGTGGGCATCCTCTGCCAGCTAAAAGAAAGAGATTCCTGGGAAACTATCCCGATTGTGATCCAAGCATCGGTTTTTTGCCTGCGCTAGCATCTCCATCTTGTGTACCGGCTGCATCGCCGATAAAAAGTCGCCGGGCGCTAGCTGTGCCAACATTCCCGATTCTTAAATCACGATCGGTAGATCCTGCGAGCAGATTTGCATCACGACTTCCTACTGGTTCATCGTGTCGATTGCCCCAGCTGTTCGAAGAGACCGTGGTTGCAGGAAACGCAACCCTTGTTGTTTGGAGGCTCGACCATATGAAAAGGTCTGACCAAACAGCAATAAAGGAAGCCCCTCACTTGAGCGAGGGGGATTGGTTGTTAAACTTGTTTGAAGTATCTTCCAAAAGAGCATATAACTGAGGCGTGGAAAAACTTAGGGCACTGGCCCTGACAAAATTCCTAATTCTTGAAGCGCGCTTGGTATAGAAGCCCTATGGAGAGTGGGCTTAAAAAATTTTTTTATCATATGTTGGCGTTAAAAATGGAGCTTCTTCTTTTTATCAGCGAAACAGCCTATATTCGTAAGAGAAGGTAGTGGTGGTGCAGCCGGTCAACAAGAATGTTGATTTTTTAGTAGATTTAAATAATAAAATGCGCTACAAT
>CAYTIT010000114.1:0-5261 GCA_964437975.1 uncultured bacterium | reverse complement strand
CTCTTGATCACCTAAAAAGACTTTAATTTTTTTGATGTTCTTTTGGGTGCGCGGAATCATCACTTTTTCAAAGAGATTCACTCGAATAGACACTTCGCGTAGCTCTTTTTCTAACCGCTCTTTTTTTTCGCGGGCGACAAGGACTTTTTCGCGGGCAATCACTAAGTGGCGCAGCTTCGCTAGGGCGCTATCGAGCCAAAGGGGAGTGTCGAAAAGGGTGTACTCGGCAGGCTGAAAAACGACATTTTCGAAGTGGGGGATGTCGATGCCGGCGATGTTTTCATACCTTTTTTTGACATCAGCTACAGACGTTCCTCGCATTAAGTAAGCGCTGCTCGGGTCGGTAAGGAGAAGTTGAAAACGGGCGCTGCGCTTTTTTTCTTCGAGATAGGCCTCTTTGAGCGTTTCAATTTCGAGAAGGGCTTGACTCACCTCAGCCTGAAGCATTGCCTTTTTGAGTTGCAGCGTCGGCAAGTACTTTTGGAGCTGCATCAACCGAAATTGTTGATCGCGCAGTTCGTTTTTTGTCAGCTTAATCATGAGCGGTTGCCGGTTTTTTGGGCCAGTATTTGTCGATGAGGTTTTGCTTAATGCCGACTTCATGCGGCTCAAAACACTCAGCTAAAGTTGTCCAACCAAGGTCGAGCGCTTCTTCAATCGGGATATTGACCTCTAAATCCATCATCCGTTTTTCGAATAAAAACGAGTAGCCGAGCAGTTTTTCATCCCACTTAGAAAGGCGAAAGCCCATACTTTGACGCTCGCGCGCTTTTTTCGATTCGGCATACAATCTAATTTGGGCATTGGCGATGTTGCCGTGATCTTCGCGCGTGACATGGCCAATCACTTGTTGCTTGAGGCGCGATAGCGATCCAAAGGGATCGATCCGTCCATCGTGGAGATAAAGTTGCCCTTCGGTGATGTATCCAGTGTTATCGGGAATGGGGTGGGTGACGTCGCCCCCGGGCATTGTCGTGACAGAGATCAGGGTAATCGAGCCACTCCCCTCGATATCGACCGCTTTTTCATAGCGCGAGGCAAGGTCAGAGTAGAGCGATCCCGGATAGCCGCGGTTTGACGGAATTTGATCCATCGTGATCATGATTTCTTTGATCGCATCAGCAAAAGCTGTCATGTCAGTGAGCAAGACGAGGACATCTTTCCCATCGATCGCAAACCGCTCAGCGCAGGCGAGTGCCATGTCGGGAACGAGTAAACACTCGACGACAGGGTCGGTCGCTTTATGAATGAACATCGCCGTTTTTTCCAACGACCCCGAGCTTTCGGCATTGTCAATAAAGGCTTGGTAGTCGTCATAGCGCAGCCCCATACCCCCAATAATGACAATATCGGCATCTGTTTGGTTCGCAATCCGCATCAACAGTTGATTGTAGGGTTCCCCGGCGAGAGAAAAGATCGGAATCTTTTGCGATTTTACAAGACAGTTAAAGACATCGATCATCGGAATATTGGTCCGCACGAGCTGGTGAGGAACGATCCGCTTGACTGGGTTAAACGAGGGTTGGCCAATAGGGATACTTTCGCCCATCAGCTGCGGTCCGTCGTCAATCGGCTCGCCATAACCGTTGAGAAGCCTTCCAAGTAACGTGGTTCCCGTCGTTGCGGCGATTTGGCGCTGCAAAAAGGTGACCTTATCTCCTGTCGACACACCGCGTGGATCTTCAAACACTTGCAACGTGACTTTTTCGCCATCGAGACTGAGGACAGACGCGAGTGTCGTTTCCCCGCCAAACCGGTGAATTCTGGCAAGCTCGCCGAGTTTGATCCCTTTCCCCATCACTGTAACGAGGTTTCCGCGAATATCTATAATGCGATCATACACTTTTTTCATGGCTATTTGATTCCTTCTTCTGCTTGCGCTGAGGCGATTTTTTCCCGGATGGCTTTGAGTTGATCATTGTATTGCGGCGATTCAAAGGAAGTGAAATTGAGATTTTTTAGGTCGTTTTGCAACGCGAGAAAAAAAGCGCGCGCCTCATCGTGCAAGGTAAAGGCAAAACGGTCGCAAAAAATCTGCTGAATTAACTCAAACATGACAATTTGCCGCTCAAAGGGGCAATAGGCATCTTCAGCGTCAAAGGCATTTTGCTGAAGATAGCAAAAATCATAGAGCTCTGCTTTGAGGTAGGTTAAAAAGTCATCTAATGAAATGCCCTCTTCGCCGACCACTTCCATCCGCTTACCGATCTCATCTCCATCGCGCAACATGCGCATAGCGCGCCGATTTTTTTCTGCCCACCCTTCAACGGTTCCACTCAAACTCAAGCTGGCGTCATCGATATATTTCGACCACGAAATCAATGGGTCGATGGCAGGGTAACGGCGCGCATCTGAGCGTTGCCGCGACAACCCTAAAAAGGCGCCAACGACCGAAAGGGTGGCCTGTGTGACGGGCTCTTCAAAGTTTCCTCCGGCAGGAGAAACCGCCCCGCCAATGGTAAGTGACCCCTCTTTGCCGTCGCTTAATCTGAGCACACCAGCGCGCTCGTAAAAAGCGGCAATGCGCGACGCTAAGTAGGCCGGAAAGGCCTCTTCACCTGGGATCTCTTCTAAACGGCCCGACATTTCCCGCATCGCTTGTGCCCAACGGGAAGTCGAGTCGGCCAAAAGGAGCACATCTAGCCCCATTTGGCGGTAGTATTCGGCAAGTGTTGCTCCCATGTAGACCGAGGCCTCGCGCGCCGCAACAGGCATTGACGAGGTGTTGCAAAGAATGACTGTCCGGTTCATCAGCGGTTCTTGGGTCTTCGGGTCGACTAAGTGGGGAAAGGTTTTAAGCACCTCGACAACCTCACCGGCGCGCTCACCGCAGGCGGCGATGATGACGATGTCAACTGAGGAGTACTTCGAAAGGTGGTGCTGCAACACTGTTTTTCCCGCGCCAAAGGGGCCGGGTGTACAAAAGGTGCCTCCTTTAAGGAGAGGGTATTGCGTGTCGATAATACGGAGCGCAGTATCCATCACGCGCCGTGCTTTGACTTTTTTCCCTTGAGCGAGGGGTTTTTTTACCGGCCATTTTTGGACCATCGTGACCGGAACGTCTTGCCCTTCTTCATTTTTGAGTTTGGCGACGACGGTGTCGATCGAATACGAACCCGCTTCAATTGTCCATGCCACACGGAACGTGCCTGTGAGGGTAAAGGGCACCATGATGTGGTGGGAAAAACGCCCTTCCATCACCGTACCCAAGCAGGCGCCACGCTCGACCTCTTGCCCTTCTTCAGCAACAGGGCGATACTCCCACTTTTTTGTCCGATCAAGAGGCGCGAGATAGGTGCCCCGCTTGAGGAACAGCCCCGACGCATCGGCGACCCGCTCTAAAGGGTTTTGCAATCCATCAAAAATGGAGCTTAAAAGCCCTGGACCAAGTTCTGCTTCAAGTAGCTGCGAAGTAAAGTGAACAGGTGTTCCGAGTTGAACGCCTCGAATATCTTCGAAAACTTGGAGTTTGGCGATCGGGCCGGCGATTTCAATCACTTCGGCTTTTAGTTGTTCGTCGCCGATGTGCACCTCGGCAACTTCCCCTTGGCGCACATCGCCTTCAAAGGCAATATGGAGTAAGTTTCCAAAGGCTTTAACGACAGTTCCTGTTGCTTTTTCTTGGCTTTGGCTCATGGTGTCTCTTCGCTTAAGGTTGCGATCTGGCGAAGTTTCTCTCCCCCTGTCGCATCGTTTAAATGATTATCGTCTTCAATAAGGGTAAATTGGATGAAATACCCCACCGCAGCATCAGGTGCAAAGGGGGCATCTCGAAACTGCTCTTCAATCTGGTTAAATCGAAACTGGGTGACGGCGCGATGTTCAGCAAGTGGATCCCCTTCTGTCCCCTCGAGGGCCTGACCAAGCGAGCGGTAGTCAAAAGGGAAAATAAATTGGGTGGCATCTTTTTGAGCGAGCAGCTGTGCAATCAGCGGATCACTAAAATCTTCGTCTTGTAGCTCTTTTGCCACATCGAGTTTCCGTCTTTTTGCGCGCAAGGCCGCTAAAATCAGCCGTAGATCGCGCTCAAGGGAAAAGTAAAAGTGGACAAAGCCGCGCGCCGCGCGTTTCATTTCTTGAAAAAAAGCAATCAGAACCTGGGCATAGTGGCGGTCTTGTTCTTCGGGAGCTTCAAATCGATCGAGATAGGTGTAAAGATAACGCGGCAACCCCTCGCGGTGAACGAGCGCTTCATCGAGCTCTTTTTCTGTTAGTTTTCCGTGGGGATCGAGCGCGCCATGGCGCACCATTTGCCGAACGTTTAAAAGGTCGATATAGCTGCGGATCTGGTCGATGCGCTTTTTTTGCCTTAAGGAAAGGTTCAGTGCAAAAAAGGCCATCAAATCGTCAAATGTCCACTCGAGCTCTTTGCCGACTTCGAGCGCAGGGAGGGCACTTCCTACAAAAAACGTCCTGGTCATAGCACTCCGGTTGGTAGAACTCAAGGCATCTTAACTCAACGGTTAAGGTGAGCGACCTTATTGCGCTTGAAAAATAATCGAGCGAAAATCTTCGCGTACATAGTAGGCGAGCAGCTGCTGAACAGCTTGATCACTGATATCGATCGTAAGGTGCTTGTCTTTGAGTTTGACTTTAGCTCCCCCCGTCATATTTCCGAGTTCAACACTTTTTTTAGCAAGTCGCTCTAAGATACGCGCTGCTAAAGCTTGATTGACCTCTTCTGCTGAAACGGTTTTAGGAACGCAAACGCCTAGTTCAGCGTCGATCCCCTCGCGCTCAATCGCCTCGACAATCGCCGTAATGAGTTTAGCCATCACCGCTGAATCGGAAAGTGAAGAACAGACAAGTTCACTTAGAGCAGGGTGAAAAAGTTTGTCTTCGATCTCTTGCTTTAAAAGGTCGATACTTTTTTTGCTCGCCACGTGAATCGACGCTTGAAAAAGCTCTTTTTCCTCGTCGATTTTTCTCAGCGCGGCATCGCGCAATTTTTTAGCCTCTTTTTTCCCCGCCTCAACGAGGAGTTTTGCTTCTTGGCGCGCCTTTTCGATGATTTTTTCTGCTTCGTGTTGAGCGGGCTCAAGCGTTTCGCGGCGCAAAACGTCGCAAATCTTTTTCACTTTGTCTTTTCCAGTTTCTGTAGAAGCCATAAGTTGTTTGCTCTTATCATTGATAACGCGCCTGATCATAGGCCACAACAAAGATAAAAATCAAGGAGATCCGTGCTCGCTTGGAAAATCGATCGTGGGTTGCCCAACGCGAGCTCGACCGAGCGCGCTTCAAGAGGCGGGAAGTTGACCCCA
>CAYTIT010000113.1:0-5342 GCA_964437975.1 uncultured bacterium | reverse complement strand
TTCTCAAACCCAAAGAGATTAAAGAACACCTCGACGACTAAATTATTGGCCAAGAAAAAGCAAAAAAAACCATTTCTGTTGCCGTTTATAACCACTATAAGCGGATCCGCTCGCTGCAGCAGGAAACAAAGGAAATGGAATACAGTAAATCCAATGTTCTCCTTCTCGGCCCGACGGGATCGGGAAAAACGTTGATTGCCCGTACCCTGGCTCATATTATCGATGTACCGTTTGCTATTGCAGATGCGACAACTGTGACAGAAGCGGGTTATGTTGGCGAAGATGTCGAGAATATCGTGTTGCGACTCGTTCAAAATGCCGACTACGATATCGAACGCGCTGAGCAGGGGATTATTTACGTTGATGAAATTGATAAGTTGCGCAAAACAAGTGGTAATGTCTCGATTACACGCGATGTATCTGGAGAAGGCGTTCAGCAATCTTTGCTTAAAGTCGTCGAAGGAACAATTGCCAACATTCCGCCTAAAGGGGGACGCAAGCACCCGAATCAAGAATATCTTAAGGTCAATACAGAAAACATTCTCTTTATTGTCGGCGGTGCTTTTATCAACCTCGATAAGATCATAGCCAAGCGACTCGGTAAAGGGGTGATTGGGTTTGATATGGCCAAACAACAAGAAGCTTTTGATCCGACGGAAACAAACTACCTGTTATCTAAAGTCGAAACAGAAGACCTTGTCCAGTTTGGGCTCATTCCCGAATTCATTGGCCGCTTTAACAGTATTGCTAACTGCAATGAATTGACCCTTGACGACTTGATTCAAATTCTCACGCAACCTAAAAATGCCATTATCAAGCAGTACTCTGCCCTTTTTAGCGAAGATGGTGTTGAGTTGGTGTTCACAGCCAGCGCTTTAGAGGCGATTGCCGGCAAAGCGAAAAAGTCGGGAACAGGCGCGCGCGCCTTGAGAATGATTGTCGAAACGTTGCTGATGGATTTAATGTACGAAGTTCCGTCCGATCCTACCGTCAAACAGGTTGTGATCGAAGCAGAGTGCATTACGGGAGGTCAACCTCCTGTGATCAAGCACTCAAAAGAAGCAACGGGTTAAGGCGCTTTATTTTCGTGCGTTTTCTCTATACCGACTCTCACATCGCGAGTGGTGCATAGAGAAAACGCCTTGTGTAGGGAGCCTATTGTCCTAGCCAATTTTCTTCCAAGGCTTGCCGTGCGCTGCCGTCATCTCCCCCTTTTTTTCTCTTTCTTTCCCCTTTCCAGTGACACTGATCGCCTGTGTGCCATCCCCTCCATCTTGTTGACCAGCTGCATCCCCCTTAAGGCGCGTATGTGCCTCAATTTTCCCAACGTGATAAGAATTCTCTCACCTTCCTTTAAAAAAAGAGTTGCATTTTTTTTCAAAAACGGGAAGAACTGGGGAAGATGTTGCACTTTTTTGTTGGCTGCTTTAGATAGTGTTGTCGAGATAAACCTTGAGAAACTCATCGACAAAAGCTTCACTTGACGACACGACCTAAAACACGACAAAGAAAGGCTAGTGTATAAAAGAGATATTAACGGGTGATAAAAGCGACGCCTCTTAACCAAATGTCGGGGAAAGAGACGTCTTAACGTGTGAGTGAGGTGCTAGGATAGGATGTTGAACCTGAGAAAACTTAAGCAGGACTTTTCTTCTGGAGTTTTAAAAGAAGGAAAGGAACTTTATGAAAAAAACAAAGTCTTAGCAGCCAAAATTCTACATTTGGATGCGACGTCGCTTCGGATTAGCGCGCAGGTGTTGGGCCAATATAAAAATACCTATGCGAGCGAAATTGAAATCGATCGCATCGAGAGTGAAACCATTGATTCGGATTGTGATTGTCCTTATCACTATGATTGTCAACATTTGGCCGCCCTTCTTTTTTACCTCGAAGGAAATCTCGACCATATTTTAGTCAGTTACTCGAAGGAAACCGACCTTGAAGACTTAACGAAGAAGAAAGGTTTTGACGAGGAGCAAAAAAAGAAGCTACTCAAAGTAGTCAAAGAGGCGGCAAGCAAAGAAGAACATCGTCGCGACAAAAAGTATCAGCGGGAAGTATTGCAGGAATACATTCAAGCATCAAAGATTCTCGCGGGGTCGTCATTTTTCCTTCCAAAGGCGAGCCAAAAGGGCGAAAAAGCTCAGTTAGCGGTGATTTTTCACAAACATGCAGAGGAAAAGCGCCAAGGAGTGGCTATTCAGATTGCCCTGAGATTGGCATGTCGGTCAAAGCCCCTCCATATTTCGCATATGCACGATTTTTGGGAGGGAGTGCGTTACGGCGAACCTATTGTGATTGGGGGAAGAAGCTATCTTTTTTCACTTGATTCCTTTGCTGATGGCGAGCGAGATATTGCCCAACTTGTGATGGAGTCGTATCGAGAGGGGGGACAGGGGAGCACTGAGCGCGCCCAGAAAATCATGTTCATGGAAGCCAAAGAGTTTGGCTTACTCCTTGCGAAAGCCCACGCCATTGCAGCGGTGGCGATGAAAGATAAAGGGCGGTTACTGCAAAACGAAGACAAGCAGATCCTTCCTTGTATTTATGAAGAAAATCTCGAATCTCCCCTGCAGTTTTCCCTTTCGCCGGCGCAAGTTAAAGTGACGTTGGAATACATTCACCCGCCAACCTCTAAAGTCCTTCTTAATCCGACCATTCTTGTCGACGACACTTCGGTAAGCATTGAAGAGGTGAAACTCTTCGAATGTGCTTGCCCTGGTTTGATCTACAACCATGTCTATTACCGGTTCCCGGATGAGATGACAAGACGCCATTTAAAAAGCTTGATCCCCATTAGGAATATGACAATTCCAGAGCCACTTTTCGGGACATTTGTCGAAAATGCCTTGCCTGAGCTTTCTCGCTTTGCGATCGTCGACCACGGAGATGTGGTCAAGCACTTGACAACGCTTCCCTATGTTGGCGAGATGAAGGCATTATGCGACATTTCGTTTTTAGATGGCGAGCTTGAAGCGAGCCTTTCTTTTTACTATGAAGAGACCATCGTCCCTTCATCATGGAAAAAACTCCAATTCGATCACATCCACTCTTTTGTCACTGACGAAGGAATTATCGCGCGCAATTTAGTCGAAGAAAAGGCGATTACAGAGGATCTTTTTCGCGATTTTACTTTTCATGCGCAGCACCAAACCTATATTGCAAGGACAGAAAAGAAAATTATCGAGTTTATGACCGATGTGATTCCGCGCAACCAGGGTCGCGTGACGTTTAATTGCCCGCAAAATCTGCTTGATCAATTTATTTATGATAAAACCGAGTTTAAGTTGACACTTTCCCACCTCGATAGAATGGATTGCTATCAAATGGAAATTGCGGTTAAAGGGGCGCTAGGTGGTGTCACGGTCGATCGATTGTGGGACTGTTTGATTTCGCGCCACTCGTATATTGAGCTCGGCGATCAAGGGCGAAAAGGAAGGAAAGCGAAAGAGAAGGGAAAACTTCCCAAAATTTTAGTCTTGGATCTCGATGAAATAGGAAAAATCGTCCAACTTTTTGATGAACTCGGCATTGAAACGTTAGAAGATCACACGTTGCAACGGCCGCTTTGGAGCTTAGCCAATATTGACGCTTCGAACTTTGAAGGGCTCCCCGTCGCCTTTTCAATGACAAAAAAGTTGCGCGAGATTCGCGACCAAATGTTGGGAACCAAAGAGCTGAAGTTTAGCTTAATGCCAAAAGAAGTGCGCGCCTCTTTGCGGCCGTATCAAAAAGAAGGAGTGCATTGGCTTGAAAGGTTAAGGTCGATGTATCTCAGTGGGATTTTGGCCGATGATATGGGGCTTGGAAAGACGCTACAGGCCATTGTCGCGCTCACTCAGTACAAAAAGGCCGATCAGAAAACAGCGCTTGTTGTGTGTCCCACCTCGCTTCTTTACAACTGGGCCGAAGAGTTTCATAAGTTCAACCCGAAATTAGAGGCGTTGGTCATCGACGGGATGCCGAGCCAACGGGAAAAACTGATTGCCAAGGCAAAACAGTACGATGTGGTTATTACCTCTTACAGTTTACTGCAAAAAGATGTGACGGCGTACCGCCCGTTGACCTTTTCCTACATGGTGCTCGACGAAGCGCAACATATCAAAAACCGCGGAACGCGCAACGCAAAGTCGGTAAAAATGATTAAAGCAGATCACAGGATGATCCTTTCTGGAACGCCGATTGAAAACTCGCTCGATGAACTGTGGAGCTTATTTGACTTTTTGATGCCTGGATTTCTCGGGCCTTACGATCGCTTTATTGAAAAATATGTACGCTCTTCAGGTAAAGAGCAAGCAGCGCAGTTAAACTATTTACGCAAAAAAGTCTCGCCTTTTATTTTGCGGCGGATGAAGGTCGATGTGCTCGATGATTTACCCTCTGTTGCTGAGAATGTTTACCACACCCAACTGACAGCTGTGCAAAAAGAGCTGTACCGCTCGTATGCCGAATCAGCGCGCGATGAGTTAACCAAACTCGTCGAAAAGTCGGGATTTGACAAGGTGCAGATCCACGTCTTAGCGACATTGACGCGTCTCAAACAAATTTGTTGCCACCCTGCAATTTTTGCGAAAGAGAAACCTGAATCGGGCGATAGTGCCAAGTATGAAATGTTGCTAGAGCTGTTAAGAACGCTGATTGAGGGCAACCATAAAGTTGTCATTTTTTCTCAATACACACAGATGCTCAAAATCATGCGCGAGGACTTTCAGCGCGAAGGGATCTGTTTTTCCTACCTCGATGGGTCGAGTAAAAACCGATTGGAAATCGTTAAAAAATTCAACGAAGACCCCTCTATTTCTGTTTTCCTCGTTTCATTAAAAGCGGGCGGAACAGGATTAAACTTAGTTGGGGCAGACACGGTCATTCACTACGATATGTGGTGGAATCCCGCAGTAGAAAATCAAGCGACCGACCGCGTGCACCGGATTGGGCAGAAAAACAATGTGTCTGTTTACAAACTCGTCACGTTGGGAACAATTGAAGAAAAAATAGTTGAGATGCAGCAACGTAAAAAGGGGATTGTGAAAAAGATCGTGAGCTGTGACGATGAGGCGATTGCTAAACTGACGTGGGAAGATGTTCTCGAACTGTTGCAAACCTAATCTTAGGTACCTCCAACAGAGTTCTTGGCAGATCAATTGAGATCCGCTCCTCTCTTGAGAGGGCGAGGATCTCAAGAGAATACTGGCTTTTATCTTCACCATTCGTATAGACTGGGGCACAATTGGGTGTGCAGTAATGGGAGCTTGTGCATGATGAAAAGATCCGCTCCGGGGCAAAGGAAGCGTTTTGAGCAGTTTCGTCGCGATTTAACTTCTAAACTAGGCCGCTTAACAGGG
>CAYTIT010000112.1:0-5353 GCA_964437975.1 uncultured bacterium | reverse complement strand
TTTTTCTTCGATTCATTTCTGCTCTATCCATCGCGTCATCACACATATTAAGCACGAGATCTGATAAAACCCCAAAACTTTCAGCGGAAACACGAAAATCCCCTTTCCCCTTGATGTACTCTTGGACAAGGCTTTTCTTAATCACAAGCTCTGATTTTTTTGCCTTTTTTTTCTTTTTTTTTTCTTTTTTTTTTTACCTCCCTATGAACCACATACCGTTTACGGCTTATTGCAAAAACAACGCTTGCAAACAGCCTCTTCTTTCTGCATCTAGTACAAAATATTTTAATTTATAGCAAGAAAAGAACGGCACGCACCTTGCGAGATGGCTTTCTCATAAAGCAAGAAACAACAACATCCCAACCTTTGCAAGAAGGGATATGTTTCAGCGCAGATTTTCCTTAAGCGGAAGGAGTCACATTGGCATTTTGCTCAGACGAAGCGGGTTCGACGCGTGTAATGGCCTCTTTGAGCATCTCAATTTGAGAACCATCCACCATTTTTAAGACAACGGTCTTTTCCTCAATGCGCGCCACAGTTCCCAAAATGCCCATCGCCGTAACGCGGCTACCTTTTGTTAAGCTTTTGCGCATTTCTTGAATTTTTTTGTGTTTTTTTTGTTCCGGACGGAAAAGGACCAGATAAAATAAGATAAGACCAAGTCCTAGCAAGAGAATGACATTCCAGTTGCGCGCAGGCGCCGCAGGCGCTGCATCGGCAAAAAGAGGCGTTGTGGTGACAAACGTAAGCAACGATGCAAGATATTTTTTCATTTTGGACATCCCAAGGTCGCATGCCTCAGTTGAGACATCGAGTTAAAAAATGGTTATTTGCTGTGTACCGATCGCGGGTTCAAGCATCGGGAATTGTGTCCAAGCCAACGCTCCAGATTGTTGAAAGGCAAAGCAGCCACTACACAAGAGAAAGAGAATAGCTTTGGCAACAACCCGATTCTTGAACCCGCGATCGGTATAATAAGTCGAATGATAGCCAATAACCCTTAAAAACTCAAATTCCCGCAAACGCGCCGTTTTAAAAAAAACCATTTGCATGAAAAAAGCTTGGCACGTCGCTCCTCTGCCGAGTGTGAGTCAAGAGCCGGCAAGTATGCCACAACTAGCGCTCGGCGTTTTGTTATCGGCGAAGCAGCCGGCAAACACACCGATGCTTGAATCACGCTCGGTAGAGCTTTCGATAGCTTCTCGATCGACCTCGCCTATTTTTGCTCAAGCCATTTTCAGGCAAGGGCACATAAAATATTCCCTCACAAAGTGCGTGCAAAAAAAGGTTTGTTTTTTTACAGTCATACCTAAATAAGTGTTGTTTTCGAAAATTGAATTTTTTTGCAACGAGCTCGCGCCCACGCTCTTTTCGAGGCAAAAAATCAACTTCCGAGGTAGAAATTAGCTAGCGCGTATCACGCAAGATCCGCGACCATGAGTAAGAACATGCATCCTAACTTGACTTGACTCCCCTTGAGACAACAAAGAGGAGTGGTTGTTCGAGAAAACAATGCGCTCAACGCAGTGATGCTAAGCTTGCATCGATTACAATTTGCTCTAAGAGGTATTATGACAATCTCTTCTCGTCTTTTTCTTTGCTTTGCCACGACAGCCTTTCTCCTAGTAGGCTGCAAAAAAACGCCCCAACAATCAGCTAGTGCGCCCACTCACTCGCCTACAACTTCACCTCAGGTAGCGCACGCAACCCCTCATCAACAAGTTATCTCGATTAATATCTCATCCGAGCCCGGCTCTCTCGATCCCAGAAAGGTGCACGCGCTGAGTGACATTAACCTCGCTAAGATGTTTTTCGAAGGGCTCACGCGCATCGGCAAACATAATACACCCGCTTTGGCGCTAGCAGAAGATATTTCGCCATCTAACGACTCAACCACCTATACTATCAAGCTACGCCCTTCCTGCTGGTCCAATCAAGCTCCCCTCACGGCGCACGACTTTGTCTACGCGTGGAAATCGAGTCTCGACCCCTCTTTCCACGCACCAAACGCCCCAATGCTTTACGTCATCAAAAATGCAGCAGAAATTAAAGAGGGGAAACTCCCCGCTAGCCTCCTCGGCGTGGAAGTGATCGACGATCATACCCTAAAGGTCGATCTCGTCAGCCCCATTCCTTACTTTCTCAGCCTACTCGCGCACCCTGTCTTCTTTCCGATCCATGCTAAAAATGATCGGTTGCATCCTCAGTGGGCGACGCAAGCTGCTTCTTTTGTCAGCAACGGCCCGTTTCTTTTAGTAGAATGGAGTCATCAACACCGTATTCAAGCTGAGAAAAACCCCTGGTACTGGGATAGCAGCCACGTCCACCTTGAGGCGATTAAAATGGTGATGCTTCCTCCTGAAACGGGACTTGAGCTTTTTGAAGCACGTGAGTTGCATTGGGAAGGCTCCCCTCTCTCGATCATTCCCTCTGATGCTCTTGCCTCTCTTAGGAAAAAAAGTCGCTTGCAGCAAAGCGCTAACTTAGCCACCCACTTTATCCGCGTCAATACAGAAAGCTTTCCGCTGCAATCACAAAAACTGCGCCAAGCTCTTGCCCATGCAATTAACCGAACAGAGCTCACTCAAAATGTGACCCAAGGCAATGAGATCGCAACAACTTCTCTTGTTCCTCCTGTTATGCAGCTCGCTTCTCAATTCTACTTTGAAGATAGCTCGACACCACAGGGAATGAATCAAGCAGTCACTTTGCTCGAAGACGACCTCCAAGAAAGAAATCTGACGCGCGATGCACTTTCCTCAATTAAGCTTCTTTACGCCCAATCAGATAGCAACCACCGCCTAGCACACGCGCTTCAAATGCAGTGGGAAAAAGCTCTCGATCTCTCTGTTGAGCTCGAAGCTGTTGACGCCGCTACCTTGTTCGAGCGCGTTTCACAGGGGCAATATCAACTCTCGATCGGAAGCTGGTATGCCGACTTTGATGACCCTATTAACTTTCTCGAAGTGTTTAAGTCAAAGTCAGCGGAAACCAATAACACCAATTGGGAAAACAACAAATACAAAGAGCTTTTAGAGCAATCCTATCTTTGCCCAGAGCTCGATCAACGAAAAAAATTGCTCTGCCAAAGTGAAAAAATTCTTATTGACGCCATGCCGATGATCCCCCTCTACCATGCAACCATGCTCTACGTCAAAGACAACCGCCTAACCGACGTCGTGTTAACGCCTATGGGCACCATCGACTTCAAATCGGCGTTTCTCTCAGCTTTAACTGAGCCGGAGCAACGCCCGACCGATGACTAAAATGCGCTTTTCCCTTTTTCCCTTGCTGCTATCATTCGCACTGAGCGCGCTGACTCCCCTTTTCTCTGCAGCGATCACTCTCCTGAATGATAGCTCATTCACTCTGAAGGCAACGATCATCTCTGCAACAGGTAAAAAAAAGGGATCGCTGGAAATTCAACCCCAACATACTGCGACATGGACAGAAGCGACACAAGGCAATGCCGTGTGGTCTCAAACCCCTTATACAGTGATTTTCACTTGTAAAAGTGGCGAGGTCTTTGGCACCTACAGCAACGTCTCGCCTGGAGGGACGATTACAGCCCTTTCCTCTTCGGGAACTCACTACTGCAATCCACAACAAGGGAAAGGTCAAAAAGAGAACGCCACCTCTCCTCCTCCTTCCGATCCGGGAAAGCTTTATATCGACCCCAACTTAGGACCTCCTTAGTATGAAGTGGCTCACACTTTTTTTTCTTCCCTCCATCCTCGTTGCCACGACAATTTTGATCAACAATGATGCGCGTTATCCCCTTACCGCAACGATCATTTCTTCAGAGGGTAAATCTTTGACGTCGTCGCGTCTCGAGCCAGGCCAAACTTACACGTGGAGCGATAGCCCTCTTGGAACATCCAACACAGAAACGGGCCCTTTCCGCGTCACGTTTCACTGCCCCAATGGCACCTTTTACGGCGCTATCTACCCTGTCAGTGACAAACTCACTATCTATGCCCGTCACGCAACAGGGGGTGCACGTACCTGCGCCCCCTCGCTATCTCAACCTAGCCAGCCGTAAAACTATGCGCCTTCGGCAAGAACCTCAACGATATTGGCTCCCAAAATGTACAACGCAACAGCCAAAATCTTTGCGCTCAATATGAAGTCATCGCCTCTAACAAGCCGTACACCTCCCCATAAAAAAGCCAGCGCGGAACATCCCATTGTCACGGGGTGTGCCAATACCTTTCTTACTGACGTTATTTGTGCGCAAGCACATCCAACCACAAAGGAAGCAGGCAAAGCAATAGAATAAAAGTTCGGTTGTGTCATCCGCACATCTTACCTCGCTCATCAACTAAGGTTTACTTTAAGAAAACCTAGTTCATCCAGTTTTAAGGCCTGAAACTTGGCTTCCTTTTCCACTTTGTCTTCGCGGCAGTACAAAACCTGCTCGATTTTGGCAAAAACCTTTCTTACTTTCTCGCTGTCATTTACAACAGTGATGACCTCGGCGTATTCACCGGTATTCAAATGTATTTCTTCGTAACTCTCCTCAAAACCTAAGATAAATATGCTCTTTCTTGCTTCCGTAATTTTGTTCTTTTCTAAATTATTACTAATCAGAAGCGTTGAATCGGTCACATCCTCGAAAGTCACATCTTCTAAAGTCACATCTTCTAAAGTCTCATCTTCTAAAGTCACATCTTCTAAAGTCACATCTTCTAAAGTCTTATCCTCTACAGTTATTCCTTTTATCTCGTTTTTTTCATTATTCTTATTGCTCTCGTTGCTCTCGTTGCTCTCGTTGCTCTCGCTGCTCTCGCTGCTCTCGTTGCTCTCGTTGCTCTTTTCTGAGTCGGAAGCAAAAAGGCTATCATTCGGCTTATCCTGCCGATTAGGGTCTGTGACCAATAAAACCTCCTCGCCTCTTGGAAAACTATATTTTTTTGTCTTTGGTGCTTCATTTGAGTCCCACCACGTATGCACGGTGTCAGCCAGATTGATTCCTAAAATAGGCAACGCGACACAAACGACTTTCATCATGGAGGGCTCTGAGTACTTCACAACACGCACGGCGCCCCATACAACAGCAGCTAAAGATGCGCAGGCTAAGCATGTATTTGCAAACACCTTCCTAATATTCTCGTTTTTCCAAGCAATACAGCCTATTCCCACTAAAAAGACGGGGGCTCCATAAGAACTATATTTCCTGGTATTCATGGCATTCATTGCTACATTCATCATCCATCTCCTTGCATTCAATCTATTATGGTCAACTGCGTTTTGCTCTCACAGTTTTGATCGTTTATCGCACCACTCTCTGCGATAAGAATTTTCGCGCGCTATTTCTCACCTTAAACGGCCTAGTGCTAAGACTCTTTTCTAG
>CAYTIT010000111.1:0-5383 GCA_964437975.1 uncultured bacterium | reverse complement strand
AACTTCTTAAGCAGGGTGCGTGCGTGATCGCCTTAACGCGCGATCGCTGTTTGCAATCGGAGCTCTTTCAAAGTGGCGCTGCAACACACACCTTTTTTGTCCAAGGGGGGCTCGAAGATTATCCCCTTGTCGAACGGGCAATCAATGACTACGCAATCAACACCGTTTTTCATCTAGGAGCGCAGACACTTGTTGAACCCGCGCGCGCAGCTCCACTTGCCACGTTCGAAGCAAACATTCGCGGAACATACCACATTTTAGAGGCGTGCCGCCGCTTTTCTTCGCGCATCGAAGCGATCGTGGTGGCATCGAGTGATAAAGCCTACGGCACGTCGCTTACACTTCCTTACAGAGAAGAAATGGCTGTTGCTGGTAAGCACCCCTACGACGTCTCTAAATCGTGCGCTGACCTTCTTGCGACTTCTTATTTTCACACCTATGATCTTCCCATCGTCATTGTGCGCAGTGGCAATATCTACGGAGGTGGTGACCTCAATTGGAGCCGACTCATCCCAGGAACGGTGAAAAGCTACCTGCATAATAAAACGCCCCTGATACGGAGCAACGGAACGCCGACGCGCGACTACCTGTTTGTTGAAGATGTCGTTGCCGCCTACCTCCTCCTGGCTGCGCATAGCGAATCTGTAGCGGTGCGTGGACAAGCCTTTAACCTTGGGACAAACCACCCTTTATCTGTGCTGGAAGTGGTCGAGACGCTTCAGGCGTTGATCGGGGCGTTCGCCCGCCCACCCACTGTGCTTAGTAAAGCACAAGGGGAAATCCAAGACCAATGGCTCACCTCGGCCAAAATCAAGAGTGCCGTCGGGTGGTCGCCCCAGTTCTCTCTAGTCGAAGGGCTGAAAAAAACCCTTCCTTGGTATGAAGCCTATTTTCAACAAGTTATCACTCAACAGGAAGTCTTTTTGTGAAACAAACAACGTGTCGCTTTTGTCATTCTCCCTTGAGCCTGTCATGCTGCAACTTGGGAATGATGCCCCTTGCTAATCATTACGTGCGCACTTTTGACCGAAACCCGCCCCGTTTTCCCCTCCACCTCTTTGTGTGTGAAAGCTGTTTTCTCGCCCAACTTAATTATATTCATAACCCAAAGCACCTTTTTACCAATTACCCCTATTTTTCGTCTTATTCGACGAGTTGGGTTAACCACGCGCGCTCTTTTGCTGATCTCGTTCTCAAGCGGTTTTTTTCTAAGGTTTCTCCCTCTGTCATTGAGGTTGCAAGTAACGATGGCTATTTACTCCAACACTTTAAAGGTAAAGCGGCGTCGATTTTAGGGATTGAACCGGCTGTCAATATTGCCAAAGAAGCGCAGGCAAAAGGGATTCCGACACAAGCCGTTTTTTTAAGTGAAAAAGAGGCAGAAAAAATCTACTGCTCACACGGCCAAGCTGACCTTCTTGTTGCCAACAATGTGTTAGCTCATGTTCCTGATCTGCACGACTTTGTTTTAGGGCTTAAACGCCTCTTAGCGCCACAAGGCATTTTAACTATGGAAGTTCCCCACCTTCTTTCCCTTTTGAAAGACAATGAATTTGACACGATCTATCACGAGCATGTTTCTTATTTCTCGCTCCTTTTTTTAAAGAAATTGCTCGCTAAGTATGACCTAACCCTTTTTGATGTCGAAAAGCTGTCAACCCATGGAGGCTCTCTTAGAATCTATGTTCAACATAAGGAAAAGAGTTGTCCCGCTGAGTCTCGGGTGCTGTCTTTTTTACAAGAAGAGGTCGACTTTGGACTCGACAACCCCACAACTTATGCCGCCTACAGCCACCATATTGACACACTCAAAAAAAAGATCTTTTCGCTGCTAAATTCTCTCAAAGCAGAGGGGAAAACCGTCGTGGGCTATGGCGCTCCAGCTAAGGGGACAACTCTTCTCAATGCTTGCGCAATCACCGCTGATCTTCTCCCACTAACTGTCGATTGCAACCCGCATAAACAAGGTAGGTTCCTCCCGGGAACGGCTATTCCTATCGCCGCCCCCTCGGAAATCGCCCGCCTTCAACCAGACTATCTTTTCGTTCTTCCGTGGAATTTAAAACAAGAAATTGTCTGCCAAATGAAAGAGATCAAACGGTGGGGAGGGAAATTTATCTTGCCTATTCCTTACCCCCATATCCTCAACTAAACAAGGTGTTAAATTTCTTTTTTTTCGCGAATGAAAAAAATGAAAATCTCATGTAGAATGACGGGAAATTCTAGAGGCTACTCTCATGGCAAACATGAACCCCAGAGTCGATCTTGTTTTTAAGAAGATTTTTGGCATCGAAGAAAATAAAGACCTTCTGATTTCACTTATTAACGCTATTGTAAGCGAAGAGGATCAGGTCTCAGATGTCACCTTACTTAATCCCTATAACCTTGCGAGATTTAAAGATGAAAAACTCTCTATCCTAGATATTAAAGCGCAGGGCATTTGTGGCAAAAAATTCCATATCGAAATCCAAGTAACAGACGAAGCCGACTACGATAAGCGAGCCCTTTACTACTGGGCGAAACTCTATACAGAACAACTTAAAGTTGCTGGCGATTATGGCGATCTCGACAAGGTGATCGGCATCCATATCTTAAACTTCATTTCTATTCTCGACTCAAAAAAATACCATAACGCTTTTCACATCACGGAAAAGGAAACGGGGATGCCCTATTTCAATGCTTTAGAGCTTCATACAGTCGAACTTAAAAAGTTCACAGACTATGTCGGACACGAACTCCACCAGCTCGCTACACAGATTCAAACTTCTCTAGACATGTGGTCAGCTTTTCTCACAAGGCACGAGTTGCTCAATGGCCAGCAGCTACCGCAATCTCTCAACAAACCTGAAATCAAAAAAGCGCTTGATGTTTTAACGATCATGCACCTCTCTGATCTCGAGCAAGAAACTTATGAGGCTCGACTCAAATGGTTAAAGATTGAAGCCAGCTCTTTAAAAAAAGCCGAAGAAAAGGGACGAGCAAAAGGACTTGCTCAGGGCATAGCTCAAGGAATAGCACAGGGCGAAAAGCAAAAAGCGCTAGAAATTGTAAAAAAAATGATCCAACGAGGGCGCTCGGTTCAGGACATTGTCGAAGATACGGAGCTGGCTGAAGAGGAGATTGTTGCGCAGGTTCCTATTAAGTAGCTATGTCATCACGTATTGCCACCTTCTATCTAGCTCGCGCTTGCGAAGGGCTTGCTCCCGTACGCGCGTTTGTCTCTTCTTATCGCCGCTATCAAGCTGGCGTTACCCACCAACTCATTGTCTTATTTAAAGGGTTTAGATCTGCTCGAACCCTGCAGCAAACCCAAGCTCTTTTCGCCGGCCTCTCTTTTCGCGCTCTTGAAGTCGCTGAAGGTGGTTTTGACATAGGGAGCTATGTCTATGCAGCAACGAAAGTACACACAGACTTGTTGTTTTTTCTCAATACGTTCTCTGTCCTCCTCGCTGATAACTGGCTAGAAAAAATCTACCGACAAGGGCAAAAAAGCGAAATTGGCCTTGTTGGCGCGACAGCTTCCTACCAAAGTCTTTATTCTACTTTGAGGAAAAAGTGGCACTCAAGGCAAAAAAACGCTTTGGCCCACCTGATCAAAAACCCACTCTTGCTGACTAGATGGAAAAGAGGAACGGCTTTGCGCCACTTTCCTCCGTTTCCCAACCCTCATGTTCGGACAAATGGCTTTATGATCAGAAAATCCCTTTTTCTCGCCTTGTCAAAACCGCGCTTTAAAGATAAGATGGACGCACTTTTATTTGAAAGCGGCCCCAATAGCTTGACACGCCAAGTTCTTTTAACAAAAAAACAAGTCTGCATTGTCGATAAAGAGGGTGGTTGCTTTACTGCTAGTGAATGGAAAGAGTCATGCCCCTTTTGGAACAAAGGGCAAACAACGCTCCTCATTGCAGACAACCAAACGCGTCGGTTTGACAAACTTTCCCCTGAACAACGCCTCGCGTTGCACAGGCAAGCTTGGGGAGAACTGACAAAGGCCACACGCACACCATGAATTTTTCATCGACTCCCCTTGCCGGCGTTTACTTGGTTAAAAGGAAAAAACGATGCGATGAACGCGGCTTTTTTACGCGCACATTTTGCCGAGAAACCTTTTTGCAGCGCGGCCTTGCCGGTGATTTTCCTCAATGTAGTCTCTCGTTTAACGCGCGCCGCGGGACGCTAAGAGGTCTACACTTCCAAAAAGCGCCTTACGAAGAAGACAAGCTCGTTTGGTGCAGCCGCGGGGCTATTTATGATGTCGCTGTCGATGTACGCCCCTCATCGCTTACTTATAAAAAGTGGGTGGCGTACACATTAACAGATGAAAATCAAACGATGCTCTATATTCCCAAAGGATGTGCCCACGGCTTTTTAACTCTCGTCGATGAGACCGAGGTGGTTTACCACATTTCAACCCCTTTTACCCCAAGTGCTGGGCAAGGCGTGCGTTGGGATGACCCCGCCTTGAGTATCGACTGGCCCCTACCTGTTACCGTGATTGCCACCAAAGATCAAAGCTATGACGATCTCTAAAATTGTCTTGACAGGAGCTTCTGGATTTATTGGAAGCTTTCTTCTGTCTCTCTTGTTAGAAAAAGGCTACGAAGTTCATGCCTTTTCATCAAAAAAAAAGACGGGCGGTGGGCATTGGCATACCATCGATTTGATGGATGCACGCCAAGTCGCACAAGTCATGCGCACCCTTCGCCCGTCGCACCTTTTCCACTTAGCTTGGTATACGACGCCACCTCACTACTGGCACGCCTTAACAAACAATGCTTGGGTCGATGCGAGTTTCAAGCTGGCGCACACCTTCTACGAAGCGGGCGGGGAAAAAATGGTCGTCACGGGAAGTTGCGCCGAATATGCGTGGAGTGCTCCTCTTTTATCAGAAACTTCTTCTCCATTTATCCCTGCAACCCTTTACGGCGCAGCAAAACGGAGTTTCTACCTGATGTTGCGCGCGTTTTGTGAAAAAAATGGCCTTGATTTTGCGTGGGGCTACCTCTTTTTTCTTTTTGGTCCTAAAGAATACCCCTCTCGTTTGGTTCCCACACTCATCCAGAGCGCGCTTAAACGCGAACCTGCTTTGTGTGGAGCAAAAACACTGACCAGAGATTTTCTCTACGTCAAAGATGCTGCGCGCGCGCTTCTCGCCTTAATGGAAAGCTCAGCTTGCGGCGCTTTTAATATTGGGTCAGGGCGTGCTCTTTCCCTAGAAGAGCTCGCGTTGCACATTGGCACCCTGACGCGCACGCCACATCGGGGCCACGTTCACACGCGTTTGACGCAACCACAAGAGCCACAACGCCTCCTTCCCGATACACGCCGTCTCTTAGCAACGCTGAACTGGAAGCCACGTTACAGTTTAAAACAAGGACTC
>CAYTIT010000110.1:0-5400 GCA_964437975.1 uncultured bacterium | reverse complement strand
AAACCGCGGCTAGGACAAAGTGAGCAAGACGAGTTACCACCCTCTTTAAAGAATGCGTATAGTTTGTATAAAGCAAGTGAACAAAAAGAAATTGAAGCTGTGGCACAAATCAAGAACTTTAGCGAGCAAAGGCCAAAGACAACGAAGCAGGCAACCGAGTTACTCAACGGCTTAATGGAGCTATACAATGGTATTCGTTACGATGAAGTCGAGCCAAAAAACGCAGAGAAAAAGCTCAAAGAGCTCAAGGAGAAAAAAAGCGAGCTTGAGAACTCTTTAGCACAGCTTCCGACGTTAACCTCCGAGCAAAAAAAGCTACTTGAAAGCCGAGCGGTTCGTATGAAAGCTTTGATGAAGCTGTGGCACTGGAGACAGAACCTTAATCCCGTACAGAAACAAGCGTTGTACGATGGGTTCGCTGGAGGGTCAGTGGTCCTCGTTGTTGGAGGTCTTTTATACGTTGTGAAAGGAGGCGCCTTGATGTCAGGAGGTCTGGCCGTGACACTTAGTCTCTCTGCAGCCACAGCGGTTGGGGTAGCTCTCTTATCTTACCATTTGAATCCTATACCAAAAGACCTTGCTAAAGCGCTACCTAAGCAGGTGAAAGTCAAAGGGTTCAAGCTCGACGACCTCCATGGCGACGACCGCAAGCGCGTCGAAGAGGTGTTGGATAAGACGAATTATCGTAAAACAGAAAAAAACAAAAACCATGTGCACTTTTTGCAACTCCCGATGCCCGGAGAGCTGGATTTAGAAGCACGTCATGGAAGGCTCATACAGATCGATATCACAAAAAAAACAAAGAGCAAAAAAAAGCGGCAAAACGAAGAGGTCATTTTTGATCATGGACGTCCGCTCTTTGTTTATCGTAGAGGGGGCCAGTTTTCTCCCGTGCACCTTGGAGTGCAGCAGTCAGGGATGCGCGTCGAATCTGAAACAATCGACAAAGATTTAGACGGATACTTTGACTATAGCATCACAGAAGAAGAAATAAAGGCAGCCAATCCAGGTGCTTGGACGAAGGCGCTTGGCAATGCAAAGGGCGTATCGATCATTTCGAAGCAACGCTCTAGCCACTATATGGACCTCAAGTTAGTTAAGAAAGGCAAAGCGGTTGTCGTCCGCGTTTATTTTAACAATCGGCATGAGGAAGAAAAGTGCATTACGAGCCAAAAGTTTGTTAGCAGAAACGACAGAAAACACAGGGTGAATGGGTATATTGACCCAGTAGCTGTTCAAGTTCAGGCGGGAAGGGTCATGCGCTCAGGAGAGCTGCTTTCATTGAACGGTTACGAACAAGTATTTGTACGCGACAGCCTAATGGGGCAAGAGACAAAATGGGAACAACTCTCAACGTCCAAAGTAGGTCAAGGGGGAATAAGCAATGATTAATTCAGGACCATTATTAGGCGCGAAGCAGCCGCCGTTGCACCCAAAAAAGCAGCAGCTAACGAATGAGTTGAATGATGTGCGTAGGGTCGCACAGAATCAATTCAACATGAGCTATCATGAGAACGCTTCTGTTGATTTTTCTTCTAAACTCAAGGATTTTTACACTTCAAGAATCTTTATGGTGGTCGTGGGGGCAATTGGCCTGGGAGCCGCCATAGGAGTAAAATTGCTTGCTAGTTCTTTGCTTGCGACTTTTTGTGTTGGTTGTTTCTTTTTTGGCTTGCTAGGAGCCATTTACGCGAATCGACACGAGCAGGAAGCCTTAAAAAATGCATGTATTGAAAAGCTCTCTTTGCTCGGTGAAAGTAACGAAGATCGTCGGGTTAAAGAGCAAGTGAAAGCTGTGTTGGTAGCTAACAACGAACAAGACTTAAAAACTAAGTGCGACGCAGCTGAGAAGGGAATTAAGGATCTGCGCACAGAGCTAAAGAAGAACGTCGAAGCAATTAAACAATTGATAAAGCAGCAGAAGGCCGCTCATCCAGCCATCACCAAAGCTGTGGAAAGTTGCCTCTCTAGCCTTCGCGAGGCCAGAGAAAGCGTCATTTCTTCTATAGAAAATGACCTGGCTAAAAATTTCCAGAGCAAAGATGAAAAATTCAAGCTCGAACAGCTAGAGGTGTTAATAAATTCTATAGCAATACCAAGCAAAGAGACGTTAAAACAAGAATTGGACAACCTGAAAGAAGAAATCACTTCTTGGACAAAGACAAAGAACGAAACAAGCAAAAAAGATCTTTGCAACAAGATCGAACAACTTAACAGTGAGTTTAATAAAAAGAAAGGTCAGATACAGAAAGCAAACGATGCTTTAAACAAGATATCTCATCAAAGCAACAAAGACACAAAAAACAGTCTGAAAGTGGCGTTACAGACTAAGATGAATTCTCAGAACCTCCAAAATCTTTCTCGTTGGTATTCTGATGAATTTGAAGAACTGAAAACAAGTTATGATAACGCTTCAGTACAATACAGTGTTTGGAAAAAAATTAAAGAGCTTAAAAACGAAGCAGAGAAATGTGTTACTAACTTTAACAACAGCAAAGAAGAGCTTTCTTCTCCTCATACTTGGGAAAGCCTTTACATTACTAGCCTTTCTAATCAGTTGGCAGCAGATGGGGATTTAAATGACAAAATCTCCGCTACTTACGAGCAAGCTCAAAAGGCGCTTAAGCAACTGACGGAGGCTGTCAACATACGTTCTCGTGAGCTGGAGACGTATAAGAAGGCAATTGAGCCCAAACTCAATGAGTTTGCGAAGACATACAAGATGCCGATTAAGCGCCTAAAATTAACAGACAGCCTTTATAAGCGACTAGGCCCTCATATTGATAAAGCAGCAACAGCTGGGAACAGCAGACTCTATTTTGTCCAAGGAGAGGATCTTGTCGAACTTTGGTGGACTAAAGGCGCGGATGGGAAGGTCACAACGAGCAAAGACAATAGCGCACATTCGAGCGATCACCCCATCTATCTTCTTCGTTCCTTAAAAGAAAAAGATGTGGATTCAGTCACCTTGGAGCACGTTAAAAAGGATCAATCAGAGACGACCTATTACTACTTAAGCGATCTTCCAGAGAACCTTTGCTCTTATAAGATGTTCAACAGGTGTAAAAGCGTAAACAAGACGAGTCTTGCATTCAACCTTCCCTCGCCTTCAGGCAAGGTCATTGTTTGTTTAGATAAAAAGCCCCAGATCGTTCAGGACAAGAAGCCTTGCTTAAACAACTTAAAAGCTTTGACTCAGGCGCTTGGTAACGGGACTGCCCGGGTGAATAAAAAAGATGTGGAGGAAATTAACGAATGGGAAAACAACGCAAAATTTCTTGAGAGTGATATAAGAAATATTGGCAACGAGCTGAGAGAAGACAATCAAGACTCTTTTCGCCTTCCTTGCGAGGTGTCTAAGACCCTGTCGGAGCTACCAAAGGAAAGATATAGGTGGGACCAACTCTCAGAGGCCGATCAAAACCGCATTTGCGAAGTAAAAAATCAGAGCTCTGAGACAAAAAGCCAGCTCTATTTTCTGCAGCTTGAAAGAGAAGGCTTCATTGGTTCCAATCTCGGTGGAGTATGGATATGTATTGATATGGACAAGACGGGGAATCAGCAGAAGAAAAACACTCAACCCATATTCGATGAGCGCCCACTTTTTGTTCATCGCAAAGAGAAAACATTTTCCCTTGTTGAGGGAAAAAGAAAGGGTGAGCAAAAAAGTCGTGGTGACGTGTATGACTGTTATGATCTTGACAGCCTTCATATCAATCATTTTGGCTTCAAGTACCTTCCCATTAAAGAGGACCAAGAGACTGTTCTTCTTAATATCGATAATAAAAAAGTAAAAGTTTACAACACCAAAGCATCTCGCTATAAAACAACTGGTTTGGATTTAGAGATGGGGAAAAAATCTATTAAATTGGACAACGTCAAAGTCATCAAGCTTTGTCAACAATCCTTCCAAGATAAGAAAAAAGTTCAGCTGCACGGATTTGAGTCATTCTCTGGTGTGTTAGATGGAGCGGTCAAGGAAGCTGCCAACGCAGTCAGACTTCAATGCAAGTGGGATCAACAACGAAAAGAAGTGCCGCTGAACAGCCTTAACAAAGAGGAAAAAGCTTTCTTAGGGGTCACGGATTTAGCTACGGACAAAGAAAAAACCTTTCTTCAATACTCCAAAAAATCTGATAAGATAGAGTGGTTTCGTGTGAGCGCTGCTGGTGATGATCAGGACCAGCCAAATGGGAAGATAGAGATTGATTATTCAATGCTCTACGAGATGAAAGACACGTCTACCTTTGAAAGGGTGACGTCGCCTCAACAAGGGGATGGCACCGTCGTTGTTGATTTTAAAGATTTGCCGGAAAAAGCCAAGCTAGGCAACAAACTAGGCAAGGACAAAGCCGGCCGCTTAAACAGTGGTGCTAAAGGCTTAACCTATGAAGTACAACAGCAAGGGCAAACATTTCTCCTCAATAACAAAGGGATCAGCAGCCTTTCTGAGAAGTTAAAAGAAGCAGGGCAAAAGGTAGGCATTGGCTTTTCTAAGTCATCAAAGCAAGAGAAAAAATTGGATTTAGGTCAGCCGTGGTTCTCGAAGCGAGAGAGCCAAGGCAACAACCAGGTTGTTTTTGAACAGCACCCAGAGGCCCTTGTTCATGATATTAAGCAGGGTTTCGTCTTTGACAAGAACAATAAGTGTTTGAATCTGATGATAGTCAAGACCTGCCTTCCAAGGGACTTTAGCGAATCAGTCATTGAAAAAATTAAGAACCATTTTGGAGGGACACTTCCCCAAGACCGTGGAATTTTATTATTTGTTCCTCCAGTTAAAGCGAAGTCAAACGGGCAGTGGATTTATCTAGATACAGTGAGCCACCCTCCCCTTAACGGAAGGCGCAGATTGCTTTTCGAGGAAAGGTCTATTTATATAGCTTCTAGAGAGTACAATGCTAAGGACAACAAAGGCAATTTTTGCAAAATTTGCCTTACGGAACTACCGCGCTCGCCACAGTTCCCCCTTCCTAAGCAACCTCAACTTTACAAACGAGAGGAATACTTTCACGGCGACGATCTGAAAGCCCATGTAGGAAACGCGCTTATAGAAGAAATGCGCTCCTACGGGGATGGAGTCAATTTTATAACAAAATCGCTGGTTGACCTGACAACGAAGCCCTCCGCAAAGAAAAAAAACAAAAGAAAAAAGATAAGCTCGACACTTCCCAAGCCGAAATGGATTGGTCAGATGTTGCATGGTCCATCATCGAAGCCACAGAAAAAACCACCTGTGACGAGTAAGATCCCACAAGCTTTTAAGCCAGTACAACCTCCATACGATTATTCATTCCAGCTGAGTCAACTTCCTGTCGAGATACAAAAAGAGATTAAAAACGCCGTTACGAAAGAAATTGATTCTAATAACAACCAAGTTAGCCCCCACTCGATCATAGT
>CAYTIT010000109.1:0-5421 GCA_964437975.1 uncultured bacterium | reverse complement strand
AGCTATTTTCCTTATATACACTCTTTTTCATCTCTCTATGGCCCATCACCTCACGTTAAAATCGTGCGCCTTATATCGCTATTGCCGCTTGTTAAAAACAGGTCAGAAACGGTCTGGGCTGATTCTCTGTTTGGTCGACACTCAAGGCCTGCGAGGATGGGGTGAAATCGCTCCTCTTCCAGGTTGGAGCCAAGAAACATTAACCGAAGCGGCTCGCGAGCTCAAGGTGGCTATTTTGCCTCTTTTGGCGCAAAAAAGAGTCGACCAAGAGCAGATTTTTTCAGCTTTATCGCACTGCTATCCGTCACTGCAATTTGGCGTGAGTTCAGCTTTGCTTGATTTAACCGAGACCAAGCCTATACGCCCCTACCCTGTTTCTGGGTTGATTCACGGTTCTTTGATCGCGATGCAAAACGACCTTTTAACAACCTCTTTTTCGACAGTTAAGCTCAAGCTAGGACCTTATACGCTCAAAGAAGGGCGCGCTCTTTTACAGCTTGTGTTAGCGCAGCGCAGCGATCTCAAGTTGCGCATTGATCTCAATCAAAAGTGGCCGGTGCGCGATGCTGTAGCCCTCGCGCGTAGCGTGCCTTTAGCGGCAGTTGATTACTACGAAGAGCCGTTCTCTCTCGCCGCTGTCTCATCACCTTTTCCCTACCCACTTGCCTGGGATGAGTCGCTACGCCAGGTCGGGCTTTCTTTTTTTGATCGGCAGGCTCACCTGCGCGCCCTTGTTGTGAAACCCACCTTAACTGGGGGCGCAACACAAATGAAACCCCTTGTCTCTTTTTGTCGCAAAAAAGGGGTCGATTTTATTCTCAGTAGTAGTTATGAAAGCGAAATAGGGATTGCGCACATTGCTAAGCTATGCCAACGCCTGCATTTACCCCTTAACCCCATGGGATTGGACACATGTCGCTACTTTCATACCCCACTCACGACCACCCCTTTAACTTTCGAAGCGGGAAAGCTTTACCCGCCACTCGATTGGACACTTAAAAAGGAGGGTGTTCATGAACAATTTCGAGTGTCCTTTTAGCTTGTACGCCCGCCACTGCCCCGATGCGATCGCTTTAAGAGGCAATGATCAAACTTGGACCTATCAGCAATGTCACGCTTGGACAAGTGGCTTAGTTAATCGATTGCGCGAAGCCAACATCGCCGCCGGCGACTGCGTTGCTTTTATCCCGACCAAAGCATTCCCAACACCCCTCTTTTTTTTCGCGCTTTTTCGCATCGGCGCTATTGCTTTTCCTCTCAATAGCTACCTCCCAAAAGAAGGCGTTAAACGACTGCTTGCCGCCGCTCGCCCCGCACTTTTTCTCTACAACGAGCGCCTCCTTTTTCCCGAGCTGAAGCTAAAAACGCTCTCGTTAACAACGTTTTTTCGCTCTGTTAAACCAACAGCGCATGCGCTTCAACCCTTTTTAGTCAAAAAGCATATTGCAACCTATTTAGCGACATCTGGAACAACAAAAACACCTAAAATTGCCGCTCTTTCTATCGGCAACCACTACTACAGCGCCCTCGGTTCAAATGGCGCTCTTCCCTCTTTACACGAGCAAGGGCGCTGGCTTTTATCTCTTCCCTTATATCACGTGGCCGGAATTGCTATTTTATTTCGCACCTTTCTTGCGGGCGCAACACTTGTATTACCTTCCTCTTCTCCTCTCGATCCCCGCTTTAGCGCCCACGAAAAAATCTCACACCTTTCTCTCGTGCCAACTCAGCTTTATCGGCTGCTCGACTTCCCCCACAACCTCGTCACTTCTTGGCTTAAACACCTCCGGTGCGTCCTCCTCGGCGGCGCTACAATCTCAGCAGATTTATATCACCGCGCAAGTGCTCAGGGACTTCCCCTCTACCCCACTTATGGAATGACAGAGATGGGATCGCAAGTGACAACGGCGACAGATCGGGCTGTGACTTTTTTTTCTCTCGGTCACCCCCTTCCTTATCGAGAGTGTAAAATGAATGCTGAAGGCGAAATTTGCGTTCGGGGCAAAACCCTATTTCAAGGTTACCTAAATGAGCAAAAAGAGCTCCATTTGCCGCTTGATTCTGAAGGGTATTTTGCCACACGTGATGTCGGCAGCTATTCGTTGCAAAAAGGGCTTCACGTATTAGGGCGCAAAGATCGCCTGTTTATGAGTGGCGGCGAAAACATTCACCCCGAAGAGATTGAACGCTCTCTTCTTTCTATTCAAGGAATCGTTGATGTTTGCGTGACCCCTGTCCAAGACAAAGAATTTGGCATGCGCCCTATTGCCTATGTTACGAGTACACACCCTCTAGAGCCAAGACTTCTTCAAGAGCGTTTAGCCGCCGAATTGCCGCGCTATAAAATTCCCATTGATTTTCTTCCGATGTCCCAACGCATGGCTGAGGGAAATTCCGCTAAGTCCCAAGTAGGCAAAGCGGAGCCTCCCCCTAACTAAAGTAAGGGTAGTCTACCGAGCGACGTCTCACCTTTTCGCCGTTTTACCGGCTTGGATTAACTCCTCGGAAACAGCGTCTATATGCTGAGGAGCAACAAAAACCCACCCTCTAGGAAGTGGCGGAATCGACACCTCAGATAGCGTATGCGCAGGGCAAATAGACCCATCAGCACACAGTACAGGAAAGGAAAGTTCTTCTTTTTGACAAGGCTTGGGTGGAAGTTCCCACGCAATCTGGTCTAGCGGTAAGCGATACTTTTCTCTAAGGGCAACGAGCTCCCCTTCCCCAACCTCTTTTTTTAGTGAAAAGGCGTGGAAACGCTCGAGGCGCAGCGCTAAACAAGCCGCATCGAAATGTCCTGGATGGCCCACATCTAAAGAGGCGCGCTGCAACTCAGCTAAAACCTCGTTGTCTGTCACCCCAAGATAACATTCCAAACTCTCTTCGATGTCGTAAAACGCGCTTTCCATAAAGCGCGCTAAATGAAAAGAGTAGGCTTTGACGGTCGGGTACTGATAAAGGCGCCTATGCATATAGTGGCGCGATAACAGTAATGCCTCACATGACTCTATCCCATTTTCTTCAATGCCCAGGTAAAAAACGTTGTCGCTCATAAGGACGTGAAGCATTTCAAAAAGTTGGTGATAATCAAACGCACCATACGGCAACCCACTGCACTGAGAATCGCGCAAAAGATAATCGATTCGATCGGCCCCAAAAAAATCTCCTGTCAACATCTCAGATACCAGCTGTTCCCAAGAACTTAAAAGAGCCTCGTCGGGATAGAATGCGGCAAACTTTTTTGGTCCCAAAGCGATTTTAACGACATCCATCCCGACATCGCGTGTGGCAAACTCGGTTCCAAGCGTGTTGCCAAAAGCCTCCCAAATCGGCGCGAGATAAGCACTCTGGATCATCTTTGCCGTCCATTTTTCGTGTTCTTGGTCTTGCAAAAGCCGTTTTTCTGCGGTATGAGAAAAGGGAAGGTGTCCCATATCATGGCAAAGGGCGCTAAAGCGCAAGATAGCAAGCCAGTAGTCATATTCTGGTGAATGGACAGCCGGCAAGCAACTTGCCACTTCTCGCTGACTGCTGCGGCTAAGGACCTCTTCATAAATACGCGTTGCCAACTCCATCGCCCCTAAAGAGTGTTCAAACCGGCGATGAACAGCTCCGGGGTAAACAAAAAAGGTCACCCCCAGTTGGTGGATGTAGTGTAACCGCTGAAAGGGTCTCGTGTTCAGCAGCTTCCGCTCGAGTTCGTTTAAGTGAATAAAGCGGTGAACAGAGTCGTAGATTTTCTTGGTCAGTTTCATTGTCTTTAGTCGTTTAGCATGTCTGCCGCACGCGGTATGTAGGGTGGCGCTCGATTCTACCCTATCAAAAATTTTAACATGAGGAAGGTGTCAGGCTACCGATTGTCAAAAGGACAGAATTTTATTGATAAACTGTCTTCCTTATGCTAAAGTAGCCTAACATTTAAAATAAAGTTGTCTTTTTTATGTCAAGCGGTATTCAAAATATTCCTCCAACGCCAAACGGTTATGAAGAACCATTAGATCCATCAGAAGAAAAAAAAGAGGCACGTTTACCAACTGACTCAAAGGTCAACCGTTTAAAGAGCAACTTACGATCATCAGCACCTTTGAGTCAAAACACACACAACCCGCAGTATGATCATTTTAGCTTAACGGTGAAGTGCATCATCTCTTTAGTGGGAGCTGCCACGGTGGCCGCTGTTGTATTTGGGCTTCGCAACGTTTTACCGACTAGCTCAAAAGAGCCTTTCCATTGGAAAGAGTGCATTTGGTTAGGCGAAATTTTCTGCTGTAATTTAGCCCTTTCTGCGGTTCAGCTAGAGCTGTACCAAAAGACGGCGCTTAAGGCTAAAACTGTCGTGCTCGAATCGAAAAAGAACAACCTAGCTAGAGAGTCAAAAAAATCGAAAGTCGCCTTGAAGAAGACGCCCATCATGCTAGCGAAAAAAGGGTTAACCTTCGTGATAAGTGTCATCGCTCTTGCTGCTTTTTTTGCGGCAATTCGGAACGCAGCTTCGGGAGACGTATCTTTGATCAACGACAAAAATTTCTCCACGACCTCCCCTATTTGGGCTACCGCCTTGGGTCTATCTAACGTTCTGCTTGCTTGGAAACTTATCCAGCTCCATGAAATGCGTCCCCCTCATAAAAAAACCAAGTCTAAAAAACCACTTGCCGACGCACCATCGTCTTTCTCTGAGAAAATGCCTTCCAAAAAACAGCCAACCTAGACAGCCCAATCCAGCCTACCCTCATTCAAGAAGTGGGAATAACGATGTCGACGTTTGTTGTTGCAATGGGACCATCTAGCCGTCACTGGCATGGATTTTCGCTTTTAGGCGTCATTGACACCTGGTTGAAGAATGTATTCGGATAGATTCATATTCTATTTACTCACTTTGCTTCTCAAAAACTTGGCATCCATAATGACTCTTTTTTTCGATAGAAAATGAGTCTTTGCACATCCAACTGAAAATTTTTCTTATGGGTGTTAAGTTTATTTTTGCTACCATCCCCCCTCTCCTCTCATGGAAACCAGAGCCCTAAATTTAAGGTTGCATGCGCTTTGTCAAATACGGACAACTTATTTTCCTCATTCTTCTTCTTCCCACTCTTCTCTATGGGTTAAGTGAAAAAGAATGCCAGGCGATCAAAAGCCAAGCTCTTGCTGAGTGGGACCGGCATACGCAACTTGCACTCGACTATCAAAATTTTGGAGCCGATCAAGAGGGGCACGGCCTTCATCGGTTAAAAGAGTCCCTTTATTGCTGCCAAAGGGCGCTTTCTCTCCTAGACGGGATTTTAGAGAATATTGCTAGCAAACCAAGCAAAAAGCGGAAGAAGCCATGGCGCATCCAAATGAAAATGGAGGTAACAAGTGAAACTGATTTTCAATTTGGGAATAATGATGTGTATATTCTCTTTTCTTTTTGGATGTTCTTCT
>CAYTIT010000108.1:0-5446 GCA_964437975.1 uncultured bacterium | reverse complement strand
CTATTAAGGCCCTTGATTATCTGGGAGCAAACCTCAACCACGAACCCTATGAGGAAGGCCCTCTCTTTAGTTTTTTTAGTCATCTACTTGACGATCCAACTCTTTCCGCCCAGAGAAAGAGCTGGCTTGATCAGTGTCAAAAGAGATTGAATCAAACCATCAAGAAAAATGCGCCGCTAAAGTCAAAGCCCAACTATTTTAAACGCCCTCCTGAAAATCTTGTTTTTGAGGGGGGTGGGCCAAAAGGGGTTGCCTATGTCGGCGCTCTTCAGTGTTTAAAAAATCACGGTCTTTTGCACCAAGTGAAAAGAGTTGCGGGTACATCTGCCGGAGCGATCACAGCAACTTTAGTTGCCGTTGGATTTGAACCTGATGAGGTGTCCCAAGAACTTAAAAACAAGCCCCTGATCGAGTTTATCGATTCCTCGGAAGAAACAGGAGAAGTCTCCTTTGAAACACTAAAAAAGGCACTATCCAGTTCTTTGCATGGAGAGGAAGCGTTGACGTTTGATGATGCTCTTGAGCTCGCTGAAGAGGCAAAAAAGGCTTTTATGAACCTTCATAACACAGGAGGTGTTTTTGAAGGAGAGGCTTTTAGAAAATGGATGGAGGAGAAAATCTTTGAAAAAACGAGAATTGTCCACTGCACTTTTAAAGAGCTCCATCAACTGGCCCAAGCAAAGCCATATCGATACAAAGATCTCTATGTCTTTGCAACGAAAGTAGGTGACGAAGAAGAAATTCGCCAGTTCAACTTTTGCACTTCGCCTGATGTGGTGATTTCTGATGCCATACGGGCTTCGATGTCGATTCCTGGTGTTTTTAAACCCCATCAGCTTCACATGAAAAAACAGGGAACTTTACTCCGTGTACCCGATCACTCAGGCGAAAGATATGTCGATGGCGGGATGTTAAAGAATTTTCCCGTTGATCTTTTTGATGACGACAGTTTTCAATACCTTCATAGCAGTGGGAAAACAACCAATCAATGGACCTTAGGCTTTTGTTTGCGTAAAAGTTCAACAAAAACCATTAATCAAACAAGGTCTCTTCAAAAGATGATTGCAGAAGACTCCTCCTACTTTTCTCCTCTAGCTTTCACAAAATGCCTCCTTAACTTTTATTGGAAATCAGAACATCTTCTCAATGGCCTCGATACCCAAGCGGAGCGTCAACGAGTGGTTTTTATTGACCCTCTTGAGGTCGGGACATTGAGTTTTGATCTTACCCAAGAAGAAATTAATGAGATTGTGCGCTCTGGATATTCGGCAACCTGCGAATTTCTTTTTCCTCAGGAAAAAGAAAGGCGTGTCAATCCCTTTGCCGCCGCCCGCTTCGACGTTGATCCTCCCGATCAAGAGGCCATTTTTCGTAGGGAAGAGTCAGAGCTCTATCGCCTTTTTGCGTTGAATAACCCTGGCGCGTCTTATGAGCAAACACAAGTTTGTTCCTTATTTGGCGGGCAAAAAACTGGAAAAACGACGTTAGCCAAGCGGTTTGCCTGGGACTATCAAAACTATTTTTCTCTTATTTATCTGTTTGATGGTAGTGAAAAAGATATCAAGAGGCGTCAACATCTTGCAAAATTGCTAGGTATTGAGGATCAAGAAGGGCGCTTTGATGAAGAGCTCATCAGCCTTCTTTCCGCGGCCTTAGAAAACACTCGCTATTCACGCCCTTATCTTTTGATCTTCGACTGTCCTCCGTGGAAACAGCTTCCTCAAACAGGGGGGTGTATTCTATTTATTGATAAAGATAAAAATCTCGCCACGAGGAACCTCCATCTTCATGGCTTTTCATCAGAAGAAGCCCTTCGACTATTTGAGCAAAAAATAGAGCATGGCGATTCACCAGAAACAAAGGCCCTCGTCGAACATCTGAAGTATCTGCCCCATAAAACAGATAACATATTATCTGCCATCGCTGAAGGAGAAATGACGCTTGATGAGGCGCTTACCCATAAAATCAACTGGGTCGATCATCTAAAAGCTTGCCAAATCAATGAACCCAAAGCGTTTAACTACGTAAAAATTTTCAGTTGTATACCTACAGTCACGATTCCTCCATCCTGGATTAAAAAAGGAGCAGTTGATGCTAAAGAAGTTCAAGATCTCCGTTCAACATTAGATCATTTTGGCCTACTCGAGCCTAATGCAGAAGGTTTTGAATTAAAGCCTGGAGTAGCTGAAGAGCTCCTTAGCCAAGTTAAAAGCGAAGAAAAAGAAGAGATCATTAAAGAAGCACTCAAACTTTTTGCGAAGAATGCCACTCCAGACTTTCGTTGGGGGATTGGCGAACAAAACGCTCGTCAACTGCTTACAACGGTAGAAGCCCTTACATCATCATTAAGCAATTCTAAAGAGGCAGATTTAGAGTTGCTAAAAAGTGGCGTTGCCATTGGAAATCGATGCATTCAGTCGAACCAATTTAAAATGGCTCATGAAATATTAAGCAGGGTGCTTAAAAAAATAGAAGAGGGCTATCTTTCCGGCGTCCTTGAAACAGCAACTGAAGCAATCTACTATCTTCTGATTCAAGCATCACCGACGAGTAGCTTTACGACAGAGTTTGTCGCCCAATATGCCCGTTGTATTTATTACTTTGGGACTACCCTATCAAAAATAGCCGACGAGCAAGACGACAACAAAAAAATGCTGGAGGCAAAACATTACTTTGAGCGAGCTGTTGCTCTTAGAAAACAGATCGATCAAGGCCCTTATGAAGACAAAAAGCACGAGTTCGACACCGTCCTTTTCCAAAGAAGTGGGATTGGTTGGACACTCATTTGCAGCCCAAATCCAAAAGATTGGGAACAAGCAGAAGCGCTCTACTTAAAGCTTTACGAATGGAAAGACAACAAAGGGAAAAAAGACCTTTTTAACCAAGCCCTTTGTCAACAACGCCTCTCTCGTCTTCATTTAAAATGGGCAAGGCATCAAGGAAACGATTACAAACTCTATCAAAAAGCAAAAGACGAAATTGGCGAGATTAATGCTAAAGGGGTCGGACAATCTGGCGCCTTGAAATTATTTAGCGATAGAGAGAGGGAAGAAAGAAAGACCTACTCACGCTATGCTCGAGCTTTACTCGATCTAAATGAACTCTATATCGACACCGCAAGCCCCTTCTTTTCTCTAACTAAATCGGGTCATTGTCTCAATCAAGCGCAAGAGAGGATAGAGCGAGAAATAGGGCAGCCTCGCTTGCAAGCAGAAGTTTATTTAGCTTTAGCTCGCTACCACCAATTATCGGCTAAGGCGGCGTGGACAACAGTCTCTAAAAAAAAGCATCTTAAACAAGCAATTCGCTTCATTGAACAAGCTCATCAAATTTACCAAAAGATGGAGGAAAGGGGAGACGTAGATAAGAAGGGAATAAAAAAAGTGGACAATTTACAAGTGCTTTGCGACCAAGCCCTTCAAGCCCTTGATTCCACGCCGGCTTTGCGACAGCAATTCATCGATGGACTTGTTTCCTTCTTTCAAGGAGATGCGGCATGACCATCCGTTTCCTTAGGCTTACAGCTCTATGCTGTTCAGCATCAGCGTTTTTTTATAGCACGCAAAACCGCGTGTCAGCTTCTAGCGATGTCGTCACCCATTTGTTTCAGCGTATTCACGCCTCCCATAGCGACTCGAGACTAACCGTAAAAGAAAAACTCAACTTTGAAGACCCCCCTTTCGTCTCGTCAAACGTGCGCATTGGCCTAATCAACCTCAAAACAGGGCGGGTAGATGCTAAGTTAAAAGACTTTCCTTATTTCACCTCAACCGCTCGAGACCGTCAGCTTAGCCAATTGATTCCGCAAAAAAAGGGATTGGTTGCCTTTTGTGAAGGCGCTCCTTTAAAACGGATGAATCACCTGATCAAGACCCTGCCCAAAAGCATCGGATGCCTTGCTTACTGCACAGGGAAAAAGGGGGAGAATTTCCATCCCTCTCTTAAGGAAGTTAATAGGATGTGCGACGAAGGCAAAGATCCTTATATCGGGGATTTTGTTGGGATTTTCTACAACCAAACCCGTTTTCGCTTGCTCGAAAAAAATTGTCTCGAACTTCCAGAAGGAAGAAGACATAGCCGAATCGCTGTCTTAGGTGTCTTTTTTGATAAAGAAAGCCAAGGAACGATTGCCCTTTATGCTTTTCATCTTGACCACCTCGATCCCCAACAACGGGACAAGAGCATTAAATTCATTAGAGAACATACCAAGCAATTCCATCAAAAAAACCACCTTGTAGTATTAGCTGGTGACTCTAACTTCTTTCCCGACCAAGGGGGACTGTCCCAATTTCAAGCCCTGACCGCTGCGCCGTTCTACGATCCACGAAAAGTGGCCGAAAAGCACTACGGCCCCACCGGAACCATTAAAGGAGGGCCAGCATGGAAAAGTGATTTTGTCCCTCCGATTAAACGCGCACCTTCTGGTCACTACTACCGAGATGGAGCTTCAGTTGACATCATTGTTGCCAAAGAGCAGACAAAAGACTCAACGCTCTTTTTTGTTCCGACATCAACAGAAGTCTTGCCAGGATATATCAACGAAGAAAGCGGCATTTTATACAAGCTCTCGGAGAAAATTGATCGAATGGTGTTAGAAAAATGGTACGCAATCTCTGATCACCATTTTATCACCACAACATTCGAGACCGTCGCTCATTCGCCTAACCATCCATAACCCGCGGCGTAACGGGATAATAAGTATGTCTCTTACGCCCTTTATCAAAGTAGGGCCATATGCAACTTAAATTTCATCAACAAAAATCTATTTTCTGCTTCGGGTTTTTTCTGACCTGTTTGCTTTTCTTCCCCCTTTGTGCTCATCCCGACCTTGAGCGCATTTATCGAGAAGGCGAGCACTTATGCGAACAAAATGCTTTTGCTGAAGCAGAAAAAAAGTATGCCGAACTCGTTAACAAGGTCAATCTTTTCGACCGAACTCAAATGAGCCCTCTCCAAAGGGAGATGGAAATTCAAGGAATGATCCGGATCGCTGACCTGCATCTTTTAAAAAAGACAAAGCGAGCCTTTATCCAAGCAGCTTGTCTGCTCAATTATGCTTATCTCGCCATGAAAGAAGCAAAAAGAGAAGATTTTTATGATGCAATTCAAATCAAGCTACAACAGGCCGAAAAGCTTCTTAGAATAGATTGCCAAGCCGACGATCAAGACCTTGACCTGAATCTAGATGAAAAGAACAGACAAACACTCGCTGATATCCGAGCAGAGCTAGCTGAAAAATTCATGGAAATTGACAGCTCTTCTATCGAAAAAATTAAAGAGATCTACCAAAAGACAGCCACTCATATCAAGGAATTTACCACCGATCTCCTCAACCAGTCCATCGCCATTTTGGGGCCTGCTCCTTGCGCCTTTTCTATGATAGGACTGGGCTCTCTTGCTCGAGAGGAGATGACCCCTTATTCAGACTGGGAATTTGCTTTTCTCG
>CAYTIT010000107.1:0-5540 GCA_964437975.1 uncultured bacterium | reverse complement strand
AAGATGGAGATGATGGCAAAGGCAAACAACCGATTCTTGAATCACGGTCGGTATAGATGGTGTAGGGATTCCGAGAGAGCCAGCCTGTTTGCTTTTGGAGCCCCCTGGATTGATCCATGGGGAAGCCCAGTACTGGTATAGGTTATCGCTAAAGAAAAAAAAATTTAAAACCAACAAAATCGGGGTTTGCAAAAAAGAAGTATTTGGGTTAAAGCTGCATTCAACTCTAAGATCGGCATACTTCGCTTAAAAAAAAGGGCTTCCCGAAAGAAGCCCAGTGCCGACTAAGAGTTGGAACCTTCCTAGTCGGCGCGAACCCAAGGAGACAAAAATAGACAGACAACTCCCTGGATTCGAAAAAAAACTTTTTTTCGTTTCCCCTACTCATTCATTTGGAGAGCCCTTTTCTTTGCATTCATGCATGCTTTGTCTTAGTAAAAAAGGGCTCAAAAAGTGATGAGCAACGGGGGTGAAAAGCGCTTTAAAGCACTCGCTTCAAAAGCGCTTTTCTTTATTTTTGCATACCGCCTTTAAAAAAATCTAGTTGCTCTCAAGGGCGATGCAGCGAAATACACGTCTTAGTAAGGAAATAAACCATGGCAGCCTCAGCTTCTGAAGCACAAAAGGAGGAGCGGATGGAAAGGCCAACGATAGACTGGCCCCTTTCCCAGGTTAGAAGCTATAAATCAGCTCAATTTCATACTGTTTGTAGGAAAAGGGGACGCCGATATCAGACGATAGTCGAACCGACTGCTTCCATTGTTGATACACAACGATATTATCTGTGAGCATGTACTGCAAAACGGCAACAAACCCGCGGTAGTTGGTGCTGCCTCGCGCCTCTGACGGCAAGGTAAATAAGGTCGTTTGTCCCTTAACCGTCTTTCCGTAAAGACCAACGCCCGAAGCGTTTCCATTCCCAATGCCTAACACATCAAATCCCGGAACAGATTGCGCTTGTACCCATTCGTAAACAAACTGAAAAGACCAGTCCCACTGCTTTTTTAGCTCGCCCAGTCTGCACCCAACATACCACCCCATATTTGCCTTCTGATTCGCAGTGACAGGCAACCTTTTAGCAGCGGTATTAATGAGGTACGCGGCGAAGCAGTTCAAGGTTCTTTTAAAGGGAACCCACTTGTATCCAGCCGTCACCTGCCAATTGCAGAATTGGTATTGGCGATTGGCTAACGTATCTTTAGCGGTTTGGTTGCCTCTATCTTTCGTATCCCAGTCGATAAAAGAAATTTTTGAGTAAAACCCTGTCCGCCCAACATTCAACACGCCGATCTCTCCGACGTAAGCATAGTGGTCGATTTTTTCATCGACGACAAAGGGGCCTCCTCGAAAGTAGAAATCGCCAAACCAATCTAAGGCGTGATCATATTTGATCAAAACCCCATCCATCAAAGAGTCAAACTGGATTTGCGAATCGAAATAGAGAGTGAGATCCCAACGACCCGCCTGCAACGCAACGGTATAATCACTTGCATTGATGATATTTCCCCCGTAGAAAGCGCGATCAATTTTGAGCCTATTAACTGTGCCGTCAATCCCTGCATCATTGTCAAAACGCAACCGCGCTGCCGCCCAGGTCCGTTCGGTGCGGTAATCGAGCTGTAACCTGAGCTCGATGTCCCATGTCCGCGTCCCTATAGAGGGATTGGCACTTCCACTGCCGCGTTGCTTAACGTCGTTTAATTTTTCATTTGTCGACTGAAGTTCTGTTCGCACTTCCCCACTAAGGACCAGTTTTCCGGGAGGGAATTTCTCCTCAATCTTCTTTTTCCGCTCGCTGACCCATTCTTTTAACGCGTTCAGATCATCTTGATCTAAGTACTCGTTAATATCTTCGAGATCGTCAACCTGGTCAATGGCAAAAGAGGGGGCTATAGTCAAGGTCAAAGCTAAAAGGGAAAGAAAAAAAAGGGGGCGTTTCATTAAGTGTTCTCCAGTCGTCCACTGCACCACACACCAGGAAGGGGAATAGGCCTAACTAATAAAGTTGTGGTTATTTATGTAGAAAAATAGAGCACCATTTTAACTTCTATGTAGATTTTCGACAATCTTTCTTTAAGATTAGACCAAAAGTTAAAAAAGAATGTTTGGCCGGGTAATAGACCGATCATGACTCAACAAGTGGGAGTTTTGCCACAGCCAGCGCCCGACAGGTTAGGTAAGCGCGCTCATGTCGGTTAAGGGCAACAAGACAGCCAACAAAACAACAGCAACGATCAATCCCATAAGCAACAGCATAACAGGTTGAAGAAGTGCCGTCATGCGGAGCAAACTTTTGTCGACATCATCTTCGTAGATAGCGGCAATGTGGGCCATCATTGGACCGAGATTGCCCGCCTCTTCACCGAGGGCAATCATCCGCGCAAGGACGAGGGGAATCTCTTTGCTTTGTTGCAGCGCTTCTGAGAGCTTGCCCCCTGAAAGCACCGCCTGTTCCGCGCGCTCGATAGCTTGCTCGAAAATCACCTGCTTCATCACCCGCTTGGCTAAACTCAAACTTTGAATTAACGGGACATCAGAGCAAAGAAGGAGTGAGAAAACGCGGCAAAAACGGGCTAAAACTCCTTGTGTGATCAGGCTATGGGCAAGTGGCAATTTGTAAAGAGTGAGATGAAAGATTTTTTTCCCTGAGTCGCTGCGAAAAAAAAGGGTCAATCCAACGACGAAACACACGGTGGCAATAAGGAAGGAAGTGCCATGGCGGTTGAGTGTATCGCTTGTGGCCAACACCCATTTTGTTATTGGGTGGAGATTGCTTCCTTCAAGCAAATCGCGCAAGGAGGGAACGAGAAAGAAAAAAAGCATGCCAAGCACACCAAAGGAAAAGAGGCTTAAAAAGAGCGGATACATCAATGAAGAAATGAGCTTTTTCTTCATTTTTTGTTCTTTTTCAATCAACGAAAAGAGCTTCTCAAAACTTTCAGCAAGCGTTCCCGATTCTTCACCCGCACGGATCATTGCAAGATAGATCGGAGAAAAAATTTTAGGATAGCTCGCAAAGGTCTTGGAAATATGTCTACCATGCTTAATTTGTTCGGATAAACCGAGCAACAGAGGGGAGAGTTTCGAACGGTGGTGCTTTTCCTTTAAAATATGGAGCGCTTCATACAAAGGAAGGCCCGCTTTTAGCAACGTCGCCATCCCACGGGTAAAGTCGAGCAAGAGGGCGGGAGCGAGGGTAAGACGAGCTGCTTTTGCTTGGTAAACCGCAATTTTTGTTACGAGAACGCGCTTGTGTTGAAGCTGATCTTTTGCTTGTTGCAGCGAATCGGCATTCACAATACCGGTAAACCGCTTCCCTTGCGGGTCGAGAGCCCAGTAGCGAAACAGTCCCATCTTTGTTTCTACCTATAGAGTTCTATTTGTCGCGTCACGCGGAGCACTTCTGCTGTTGTTGTTTTACCTTGCAACGCAAGGCGCGCGCCTTTTTCTCTTAAAGAGCACATCCCTTCGCTATGCGCGACTTTTTGAAGTTCGTTTGCATCGGCGCTTTTTAAAAGCTGGTTTTTGATCTGCTGAGAAATCGGCATTAACTCATAAATACCCAGTCGGCCGCGATAGCCAGACTCAAAGCACTTTTCACACCCTTTGCCGGCAAAGAGTTGGCCGTCGCACAACTCTTCTCGGTTAAGCCCTACCTCGGCAAGTTCTTCCTCACTCGGCCTATACCCTGCTTGACAATGAGGACATATGCCACGGACCAGGCGCTGAGCTAGAACGGCGAGTGTCGACGACGAGAGGAGATAAGGTTCCACTCCCATGTCGACAAGGCGCGTCAACGCAGACGGAGCGTCGTTGGTGTGCAGTGTCGAGAGGACAAGGTGACCTGTTAACGAAGACTGAACGGCAATTTCAGCTGTTTCTCGATCGCGGATCTCACCAATCATAATAATATCGGGATCTTGGCGTAAAATGTGGCGCAAACCGCGGGAAAATGTCAGACCAATTTTTGGCGCGACGCCGATTTGAGCAATTCCAGGTAGCTTATATTCGACCGGATCTTCAACTGTCATCACATTCACTTCTTGGCTATTCACCTCGATGATAGAGCTGTAAAGGGTCGTCGTTTTTCCACTTCCCGTCGGTCCAGTGACAAAGACAATGCCTTGGTTTTGCCGCAAGTATTTGCGAAAAGCCGTGACGGTTTCCCCTTCCATCCCAATCTGGTCTAGCCCAAGGGTGATGTTTCCCTTGTCTAAAATACGCAAGACAATGCGTTCGCCGTGAATCACAGGAACTGTGCTCACGCGAAAGTCAATCTGTCGCCCCGCCATCGACAGTTTAATCCTTCCATCCTGAGGAAGTCTGCGCTCGGCGATATCCATTTTGGCCATCACTTTGATGCGGGTCATCAGCTGGTTTTGCAGTTCCAAAGGGGGACGATGGCGAAACTGCAACACGCCATCAATGCGATAGCGGATGGCAACTTCGTTTTCAAGTGGCTCAAAGTGGATATCAGACACCCCTTGCTGAATGGCCTCAATTAAAATCATATTCAACAGCTGAACGACCGGTGAGCCCTCTTTTTTATCAAAAAGGTCGTCGCCCTCACTGACGATTTCTTGATCGCGACTCTCTTCACCTTCTTTTTTTAGCCCTTCAATATAATCCGATGCCTCTTGATCTTTTTGGTGGTAACACTGCTCAATGGCCCGCTCGAGATCAGCTTTAGGCGCTAACACCTCGATAATAGGCTGTCCGGTGAGGCTGCGCACCTCTTCGATCACCTCGAAGTCGTCGAGCCGCGCTAACGCGACAAGTAGTTTGCCGCTGCGCTCTTCGAGAGGGAGAGCGCTCTTTTGCTTGGCGAAGGTATAAGGGAGCAGTTGGACCTGATCGCGGACAAAAGGGTACCCTAACAGGTCAGACTCCAAGGAAATGCCTGCAGCTTGCGCAAGCTGTGTTTCTTGCTCATTCATGGATGTTGCCAAACATCAGTTTTAGACTATTATCAAAAAGGCGGCGTTTCTGCGCTCTTTTTGCTTCTTCAATACGGACAAAAAACTCAGGAAGATCTCCTGGACGTTTAATCAGCTGCTCATAGCGCGCGCGCTCTAAATCTTCATCCATGTCGAAGATAATGCGCGGCGTGATAAAAATGAACATTTCCGTTTCTCGATCGGTCATGACTGAATTGCCAAAAAGCTTGCCGATACCGGGAATTTCCCCTAAAAAGGGGAGTTTGTTGTTGCTATCGGACGCATCTTTGCGGCGCAATCCGCCTAAAATGACTGTCTCTCCATCGGCAACGCGGACAAAATTGGTCACTTTGCGCCGCAATACATTGGGACGGTTGTTTTTCATGTCGCTGGAAAATGTATCGAAGTTAATGCTCGTTTCTAACGTCACAGAGTAACGGGAGTCAGTGCCGGGAATCGGATCGTGCACAGTTGGCGTCACAACCAATGTAATCCCGAATTGTGACCGAGCAAATGTGTCTTGAAATGAGACGTTGCCCGTACTTGTGTCGATGGGAGCAGCTCCCATACTAATAGAAATTTCCTCCTGAATCGAAATCTCGG
>CAYTIT010000106.1:3945-5561 GCA_964437975.1 uncultured bacterium | reverse complement strand
GCCTGTGCCAACATCTCCATCTTTTCTACTGATTGCTTCGCCAATAAAAAAATAGCACGCTGGTTATAACGAAATTCCCGATATTTGAATCACAATATAAACCCAAACCAATGACAATCAAAGGTTTAACGCCCTATAATATAATAAAAGTTCCCCTTAGTGTCAAAGGGTTTTATTGCAGAAAGCGGAAAAGGGAAATTAAGAAAGGACATCTCTTTATAAACTGCCGATCGACCGAGCGTGGCGCAAGAAGCGGAAAATTTGCCTTTTTCCTCAACATCTCCCTCTTTTTCACCGGTTGGATCGCCAATAAAAAAGCGCTGCGTGCTGGCTGTGGCAACTTTGCCGACTTTTGGCTCACGGTCGGTAGATTAATTTTTTGCTTCATGAGTTAAATATCGTATTGCTCATGCAAGGAAATTGAACCATGCTTAGGGTCTCATGAAATATCTGTGGTATTCCGTTTAAAAAAAAATAGACGGTTCTATTTATTCTCTAATTTGTTTAATATATTGGATATTTTTATTCGGTTATTTCTGAGGGGTTTTAAATCAAGGTCATCAATTATATTTTTTTTATGACCTATATACCGGTCGTGATTCAAGCAGCGGTTGTTTGCCTGTGCTAGCATCTCCATCTTGGTTACCGGCTGCATCGCCTGTAAACAATCGCCGAGCGCTAGCTGGGGCAAAATTCCCGTTTCTTGAATCACGATCGGTCGATGCCCCCTCCCGATGGTTGAATCACAATCGATATAGCCGTTTGATTTTTAATTTGCTTGTATATTTTTATAAGCGAGATTTTTATTTTTTTAAAAAAAGAGGTTTTTATTATGAAGTTTCTTGTTTTTGTTCTTCTTTTTTTTGGGACTCGCCTTTTTGCTGACCAAACAACTTTCTTGTTTGTCCGACATGGCCAAACAAATTGGAATGTCGAGAAAAAAATCCAGGGGTCGACAGACAACCCTCTGAATAATAAAGGGCGTGAACAAGCGCGTACCACAGCGAAAAATCTTAAGGCGCTCTACCCGCATGTTGACGCTTTTTATTCGTCTAATCTCCAGCGCGCTAATACAACAGCCCAAATTATCGCTAAAGCTTACGGTTCTACTGGCCCAATTGAAAGAAAACCTTGTTTTGATGAGCGGTGCAGTGGAATTACTGAAGGACAACATGTTAAAGATTGTTTGCCTTTTTTTCTCGCTGAACACGAAATTGAAGCGTTAAAAAAACAATATCCTAATCTAGGAAAACAATGGAACGCCCCAGTTATCCCAGGCGCAGAAACCTTTGATCAAGTGAAAAAGCGCGCGCTCAATGGCCTGCACGCTTTAGCACAAGCCCACCCAAATCAAACAGTGGTTATCGCTACACATGGCACGTTAATGAAAATCTTGTTTTCTTCTATTCAAAAGTGCACGTTGAAAGAGATTGGAGAGGTCCCTAACTGCGCCATTTTCAAAGTCACTTACAAAGCTGAAGAAGATGAGGTCATCGATAAACTCTCGACATTTTTTGCGCTTGATACATCTCGCAGCTCAGATCAGCACAATCAAGGACATGCGCCTCATCCAGCTGCTGCTCGCACTAAAGGGTGAGCGCGGCGGTCAACCACTC
>CAYTIT010000106.1:0-3935 GCA_964437975.1 uncultured bacterium | reverse complement strand
AGAGATAGGGAAAAGAAGAAGCTATCACAGGCTTCTTCTTTTTTTTTTGATGTGCTGCCAAGCGCGATTCACCTGCCGGTAGGTGGTGGTGCACAACAACGTGCTGTCCACGCGAGCAGAAGACTTTTTGCAACACTGCCATGTTAGGGGCGGCTTTTCTCGAGCTGATGTTGAAGTCGGAGCGCTAAACTTAAAAATGAAGCTAGAGAAAGCTCTTCTGGGCGCGCTTGAGGCGAAAGAGAGAGTGAGGAAAGGATGTCGACAAGGTTCTTTTTTGTTTCGAATGCGGAAAGTGAGCGGCGAAGCATTTTGCGCCGTTGTTGAAAAGCAGATTTGATGAGCGTAAAAAAACAGTCAGGAGAAATGTGCGATGGGAAGGGTTGAAGAGTAAAGTGGACAACAGTGGAAGTGACCAGAGGGGGAGGGTAAAAAGCTGATGGGGGGATGTCAAAAAGAAGGGTTGGATGAGAGTAGGCGTGTGTAAAAAGAGACAAGGCACTGTAGTCTTTGCTTTTTGGCGGAGCAACACACCGGTTGGCGACTTCTTTTTGCATCATTAGGGTGACTGAAGAAAAGAAATCTTTAAGCGGAAGGAGGCGTTGCAAGATGGGGCTCGTAAGGTGGTAGGGAATGTTTGAAACGACTTTTCCCTTTTGGTGCGGGGGCATGCGCGCGCGCAGGAAGGCTTCGACGTCGATAGCAAGAAAGTCGCCGCGTGCGAGCTCAAACGAGGGGCTTTCTAGCCTGCTCAATAGAGCGCAGAGGTCGGGGTCTTTTTCAAGTGCGAGGACAGTCGCACCACTTGCTAGAAGCTGCTCGGTCAAAGCTCCGGGGCCAGGGCCAATTTCAAAGACATAGTCGCCGCGCACAAGGCCGGAAGCGAGGGCGATTTTGGCTAAAACATTGCGGTCGACAAGAAAGTATTGGCCAAGGCGTTTTTTGGGGGCAAGTCCGTAAGAGCTGAGTAGACGCTTGACGCCTGCTGGTGTCGTTGCTGAGTCGAAACCAAAGGATGCGCGTTGGCTGTCGGCGCTCATGTCAAGGTAAAGGGCTGATAATCGTCTGGAAGAGGGAGGTAGGGGTCGTGAGAATCGTAGCTAAATCTTTTTTTCAGTTTTTGGAGGTAGGAAGCCAACGTTTTATCGTATTCTTTGTGGAGGATCTTGAGTCTGAGGTCGTCTTGCATTGTGGCAAAGGGAGCCGGTTCCTGCTTTGTGTGTTCTTTGAGGTAAAAGATACGGAACACGCGGCCTTTATTGCGGCGGCTTGTCTGAGAGAGGGGGGGGCTAAAGGTATGTGGAGTCAGCAACTCTAAGGCAGCGCGGTGCTGGCTAGAGAGCTTTGAAGCTTCTGCAGTCAGTTCACTGGAAAGGGTCACTTTGACAGCTTCATGAACGTCAGTCAGGTGGTCTGCTAAGTCAGCTAGCGTCTGCGCTGTTTGAAGAAGTTCTTGCGCTTGATCTGCGATCTTTTGGAGGGCGTCATCATCTGCCCCGCGGAGAGAGAGAACTTGGTAAGTGTAGATATCTTCAGGGGGATGGTCAGCGACATAAGCTTGATAGGCTTGGAAAACGCGATCGGGCGTCACTTTTTGCAGCGTTGCCGCGTGAACGTTGAGCCCCGTCATCTCTTCGACGGTCAATTCATCGCGGATTAAAGCAAGGGCTTCGTCGTAGGTTAAGTGCACGGCATCTAAATTGCTCATGACATTTGGGCCAAAGCGGCTCTCAAGGCGCTCGCGCACTTTGCCATCGCTGATTTGGACCTCTTTCTCTTCGGCATCAATCAAAATGAGTTGGTCGGCAATCATACTTTTGAGTTTGGCTTGCCAGCGATTCATATAGTGTTGGTATTTTTCAAGTGGATGGAGGGTATCAGGTAGGCAATTGTAGTCGAAAAGCTCGAGATCCATCCGCTTGACAACGTCAAGGAGCGAAATGACTTGGCCGTTGATTTTTGCAAGGGTGCGGTTGTTGATCGTCAACCTGGTTTGCTTGATCGTCTTGAGGTCGTTGGGGAGATGAGTTGTCGCCAAAGAGGGTGAATCGACGCTATGCGTGTGGGCGGCAACAAGCAAGGGCAACAGGAAGAGGGTTTTGACTAAATGTGTTAACATAGCTAACTTGTAGGGTTATTTCACTTAAATGGGTAGTTTAAAAAGGGTATGCCTAGTTTAACAGGATAGAGTGCTTTTTCTCTAGTGAGTAATTTTTCGAAAAAGGAAAGAAACAGGTAGGGTCTAACCGTGTGGGTTGCAATTTTTTAGACTCACACAGAGCTGCCTTTAACTTAAAAAATACCTTGTCTAAGCAGGGGAAAATCTAGGAATCGATAACGGTCTACTTGTTTTTTGAATCGCGCTCGGTAGAAGGGTTAAATGATAAGACAGCGCAAAAAAAGCCGTCCATCCCGCCTTGTTTAGGTAAAGAGTGGAAGAAGGGCAGCGTCACACGCAACGGGTAGTGGCGTGTAAAATAATGAATTTGCTCTTCGTTTTCTTCTGGGAACACGCTACACGTTGCATAAACAAGGGTGCCGTGGGGGCGCACATATTTTAAGGCAGAAGCAAAGATCGCGCGTTGCTCTTGAACGAGGTGGTCAAGAGTCTTTGGCGTCAAACGCCATTTCATATCGGGATGGCGCCGGAAGGTGCCGCTTCCCGAACAGGGAACGTCGAGAAGGACCCAGTCCATCCTGCGCCGGAAGCGGGGATGGTTCAGCTCGGCGTGCGGAATCATCTGCGCATGTTGGATTCCGGCGCGGTGTAAGCGCGCTTTAGCTTTGCGTAAAATCGAGGAACGGATGTCGTAAAGATAGATTTGCCCTTTTCCTTGTAGCCGAGGAGCAAAAGCGAGCGTTTTTCCTCCGGACCCTGCGCAATAATCGAGGACGTGGTCGCCGGGCTTTGCTTGCACGTGCTCGGCAATAAGTTGACTTCCCTCATCTTGAACTTCAAAGAGTCCAGCGTGAAATTCAGGAAGTGAAGTGAAGCGGATAGGTTGATGGAACGTGATTCCGTCGCGCGCGCGCGCGCAAGGGGAAACGGCGTAGTGGGGAGCCAAGCGCTTGACAAGCGCAGCGCGCGAAGTTTTTAGGCGGTTAGCTCGGATGGTAATAGGGGCTTTTTGGTTCGAAGCCAAACAAAACGAGGTCGTCGCTTCTTCGCCGTAAACGCGCGTGAGGCGGTCGACAAGCCACGGAGGAAAGCTCACCCTATGAGCGAGAGGTAGATGGGTGCGAGAAGCAAAAGAAAAAAGGTCGATTTTTTGAAAAAGGGCAAGGCGTTCTTCCCACGTTGCAGATGTGCTAAGTAAAAAGTCGAGCAGGCCTTTCCATCGAATCAGACCAAACAGAGCAGACGTGACCTCTTTTCGATCGTGTGAGCCGAGTGCGCGGTGAGCGCGAAAATAGCGGTGAGCAAAAAGGTCGAGCGGAACACTGTCCCGTTCGTATGCATGAAGCAAAGCGAGCAAGTGGTTAGATTGGAAGCGGTTCATTTTTTTGCAGCGAAGTTCTTTGTTTAAATTTTTTCTCATTATATAATTTTTCCTAGGCCAACCATAATGCTCGGTCTAGAACACCATGTTACCTTGGTTTTTTCTTTTTCCGCATAGGAATTCGCAAGAGAAAACAACTGGACTGCGATGAGTCATATTAAAACCTTATTGAGAGCCTTTGCCCGTGGCTGTATCAGTGTGATTTTTTTTGTTTCGGGTGTGAGCAAAATCTTGCAGTGGAGTGAGATAGGGCAAGGGCTAGAAAAAACCCTTCTTCAGTGGCAAATGCATCTCGAAGAGAGCCCGTTTTTTGTCGAAACGATCGGCGAAATCCTGCCATTTGTCTCTGTTTTTCTTGGACTGGCGACATTTTTTGAGCTTGCAGGCGCTCTTTTGCTCTTATCGGCGAAAACAGCGCGATTAGGGGGGCTTTTTTTA
>CAYTIT010000105.1:0-5619 GCA_964437975.1 uncultured bacterium | reverse complement strand
TAGCGCCGGATGGCGCCTTTCGTGTCAATGTAAGGTGAAAAGCGATTTGGCGATTCACTTGCCTGATACCCTGTTGACACTCAAAAGTTTCCAGGGCTGCGTTGTTTCTAATCTCAATGTCGCGACGTTCATCAAAGAACTTGTGATCGAACTTGCCGAGCCGATCACGTACATTCCAGGAGATTACTTACAATTCACGATCCCGAGCTTTACAACCAACACAAGGGCGTGGCAAGAGAGCATTGGAAAGGGCTATAGCGAAGATTGGGACAGGTTTGCTCTCTTTGACCGCGAGATTGTGTATGAAGCAAGTGGCGAGGACGTGGTGCGCGCTTACTCGATCGCTTCTTACCCCGCTGAAGGGAAACAGTTAAAATTCAATGTCCGCATTGCGACGCCTCCTTTTGTCAATCATCAACCGGCGCAGCACATTCCCTGGGGAGTGGGGTCATCTTATCTTTTCAGTTTGAAGCCAGGTGATCGGGTCGATCTCGCTGGACCTTTTGGCGAGTCGCATATGATTGACGATGAGCGCGCTCTTATTTTCCTCATCGGGGGCGCGGGGTCTTCGTTTGGGCGCAGCCATCTTCTCGATCTTTTTCTGTCGCGCACAACAAAGCGCCAGGTCGCACTTTGGTATGGCGCGCGCTCACTCAAAGAAAACATTTACCAAAAAGAGTATGCAGAGATCGCAAAAGTATTTCCCAATTTTAGCTATCATTTGGTATTGTCAGAACCAACACAAGAAGACATAGCGCAAGGATGGCCAGCACAAGACCCTTTGAAGACAAACTATTTGTTTCGCGCTTTTGAACAGGGGCAGCTCACCCAGCTGCAAGAACCTGACGACTGTCTTTATTATGTTTGTGGCCCCCCTCTTCACAATCAGAGCGTCATGAAGCTACTTGATGATTACGGAGTGGATGATAAAAATATTATATTAGATGACTTTGGATCATAACCAATGCGTATTGTTGTTGCTCAGTTAAACCCTGTTGTAGGGGATTTAGCGGGAAATACTGGAAAAATTCTCCAATGCTTGGAAAATGCCCGCCAAAAACAGGCCAACCTCGTTGTGTTTAGCGAGTTGACCATCTGTGGTTATCCCCCTGAAGATTTTGTGTTTCACCACGCTTTTCTCGAATCGATGGAACTCCATTTAGAGCGCATTATCCGGGCGTCGGCAGGACTCGGTGTGATCGTTGGCCTTGTCCGCAAGAATGAAGGAACGGGCGAAAAACACCTCCTCAACAGCGCGGCGATTATCGACAATCAAAAACTAGTGGGGTTTCAAGATAAATGGCTCCTTCCAACCTACGATCTGTTTGACGAGCGGCGCTATTTTGAACCAGGCGGTGAGATTTCGCCTTGGGAAATCCAAGGGAAAACAATAGGCGTTGTGGTGTGTGAAGACATTTGGCAACATGCGGGGCATGTTAATTTTACCCGCTACCAGCGCGATCCGATTGCCGAATTGGCCAAGTATCAGCTCGATGTTCTCGTCGACATCGCCGCTTCTCCGTATCAGTTTCAAAAACCCGATCTGCGCGTGACAGTGTGCGCCAAAGCGGCGCGGACGCTCCATTGCCCCGTTGTGATGTGTTGTCAGGTAGGGGCGAATGGCTCGATCATCTTCGATGGCTATAGCGTCTATGTCAACGGGCAGGGCGAGCTTTGTCAACTCGCAGCTGGATTTCGCGAAGATGAGATGCTCGTTGATCTTCAAGCCAAGGCATGTCCGTGCCCTTTTCAGTATGACAATTTCTACAATTTGCTCAATGCCCTTGTCTTAGGCGTGCGCGACTATTTCCAAAAAAATGGCTTTGCCACAGCCTGTTTAGGGTTGTCGGGCGGGATTGACTCGGCTCTTGTCGCTTACATTGCCAAAGAAGCGCTTGGCCCGGAAAATGTCGTCGGTATCAGTTTGCCCTCGCGCTACACGCGCGCTGAAAGTCGCCATGATGCGCACCGTTTAGCAGAGCACCTTGGGATTCAATTTTTAGAAATTCCCATTGAACAACCCTTTCATACGTTTCAAACCTTACTCTCGCCCTATTTTGAAGGCAAAGCTCCCGATGTGACAGAAGAAAATCTGCAGGCGCGTCTTCGCGGCGTGATTTTGATGGCGCTGTCAAACAAACATGGCTACATTGTTTTAAGTACGGGGAACAAAAGTGAGATCGCCCTTGGGTACACAACACTTTACGGCGACATGTGCGGTGGGTTAGGGGTGATTGCCGATGTGTTAAAGACCAAAGTGTTTGATTTATGCCGCTATATTAACCGGATGGAGCGGCGTGAAGTCATCTTTGAGTCGATCATTGCCCGCCCTCCTTCTGCCGAGTTAAGGCCCAATCAAATGGATCTCGACTCGCTTCCCGAATATGGCATTGTCGACTGCGTGCTTCAAGGCTACGTCGAGGATTATCTTTCGATCGATGAAATCGTCGAAAAATATGACATTGAGCGCAAGCGCGTGATTGACTTGGTCCGGCGGATGCACGCAGCTGAGTACAAGCGGCGCCAAGGGCCGCCCATTTTGCGCGTCTCTAAAAAATCGTTTGGCGTTGGACGCCACTACCCTATTGTACAGCGGTGGATCTAAGCAACTGAGTTCGGGGAGCCCCAAGAAAGTGGAAGCACCTCGTGAATCGAGGCAGCTTGTAAAGAAAGCATCAGCAAGCGGTCAAAGCCGACGGCGACTCCATAACAAGGAGGCAAGCCGACTTCAAGAGCGCGAAGAAAGAGCGGATCAACTGGGAGGGCGGGTTTGCCGATCTCGGTGCGCGCAGCATTAGCGGCAAGGAGGCGGCGCTTTTGTTCTTTAGAGTCGGTGAGTTCGCAGTAGCCATTGGCGAGTTCAATCCCTTGGGCATAGACCTCAAACCTCTGAGCGACTTGTTGTCCGTCTTTAACGGTTGTTTGGGCTAAAGCTGCTTGAGAAGCGGGGTAGTCAGTGATAAGGGTCAGCCCCTTTTGGCCTAAAGTGGGTTCGACGCAAGAGCCCCAAAGGAAGTTGAGCATCTCATCGCGGTCGCCAGCCGTAGCGCGTATGTTGTTTTCTTGTAACGCATGAGCGAGGAGATCATGAGACGCTTCGAAAGGATCGAGGTTGAGCGCGCGTTTAAAAGCGGCGCGATAAGAAAGAGTTTCGCGGTGCGACGCTTCGATAAAAAGAGCGATAAGATCAAAGAGCTCTTCGAGAAACCGCTCTTGCGTCCATCCAATACGGTACCATTCAAGTAAGGTGAAGACAGGGTGATGCAGTGCGCCTTGCTCTTCTTTGCGATAAACGTGAGACAGTTGATAGATATCGCCAACTCCGGCTGCAAGGAGGCGTTTCATCGCATATTCGGGCGAAGAGTGGAGGTAGCCTGAGTGGTTAGGCGATAAAGCGACTTCAAAAATGTCGATATGGAGATCGATTGGCGCATATTCAGAAAGGAGAAACGTATCGACCTCCATGACGTCGCGTGTGTGAAAAAAAGAGCGGACAGCGGCGAGCTTGCGCGCGCGCGCGCGCAGCGCTTCGCGCACCGGAAGAGACTTGGTTTTAGACGCGAGAGTCATATTTGCCTGTGCGGGTATCGACCTTCACCTTTTCTCCCTCTTCGATAAAGATGGGGACATCGATCTCAGCCCCTGTTTCGGTAACAGCTTTTTTCATCACGCGCCCCGAAGCGGTATCGCCGCGGACACCAGGAGCTGTTTCTGTGATGGTCATTTCGAGAAAATTGGGTGGGAGGACACTGACGACAGCGCCTTGATAAAAGACCACATCATAAACAATATCATCCATCAAGTAGATCCGTTGGTCTTCGATAAGAGAGAGGGCAACGTGCACCTGGTCAAAGGTTTTGTCGCTCATAAAAACCGCTTCGTTTTCATCGCAGTACAGAAGCCGCATGCGGGTCTCTTCCACATCGGCGAGTTCGAGTTTCTCTCCCGATTTAAAGGTCCGTTCGATCACACGTCCAGACAGGAGGTGTTTGAGTTTTGTGCGGGTAAAGGCTTGGCCTTTGCCCGGTTTGACGAATTCGACGCCAACAATCGTATAGGGTTCGCGGTCAATTTCTACTTTTAAACCGGGCTTAAAGGCATTGGTGGAAACGTAGGCCATAAATAGACTTTTTTTATTAAAAAAGAGGGGTCAATAAAGGGTGCACAGTCCACGCTCGGCGTGGAAAGGCTCCTCAATGATACGCTTTTGGCTGTTAACTTTCAACGACGAATAGCTGCGGCTAAACAGGGCGCGCTTCAAGAAGCTGCCTGCGCGGATTCCCCCGCCCTCCTTTCGAGGGCTCTGAGGAAAATGACCTTATGGCTCTGGGTCTTTGGAGTTTTTCGGCGTTGTCGTTGCTGTTGCGAGAGACGTTTTTTCCCGTTGAGACGGCGTGAGCTCTTCGTCTTGAAATGAAAGCTTGTCTTCTTGGAAGTCAATCGCAATATGTTTAGGTTCGTCGCCCTCTACAAGGAGTTTCTCTGCAAGAGGGTCTTCGAGCTTTTGTTCGATCGTGCGCCGCAACGTCCGCGCGCCCATTTCAGGTTGATACCCTTGATCAACGAGAAACTGTTTGGCGGTCGCTGAAAGAGAGACCTCGATATTTTTGCGTGCAAGACGCTTTTTTAACTTGGCAACTTCGAGGTCGACGACCTTGAGCAAGCTCTCTTTTGACAAGGCTTTAAAGATCACAAGGCCATCGAGGCGGTTGATGAATTCGGGCTTGAAGTGTTTTTTGACCGCTTTGTCGATCTGCGCTTTCATTGTGGCGTAGTCGGGCATTCCCGGCTGCGCCCGAAAACCGACCTCTGTTGAGCGGCGGATCAAATCTGAGCCGAGATTGGATGTCATGATGATAATGGTGTTGCGGAAGTTGACTTTGCGACCGAGCGAATCGGTGAGCTTGCCATCTTCTAAAATTTGCAACAGGAGATTCATGACATCGGGGTGGGATTTTTCTACTTCATCAAAAAGGACGACAGAGTAGGGGCGGCGCCGCACCTGTTCAGTGAGTTGGCCACCATCTTCGTGACCGACATAGCCCGGAGGCGACCCCGTCATGCGACTGACGGCAAACTTTTCCATGTACTCAGACATGTCGACTTGAATCAACGCATCTTCACCGCCAAACATGTGGGTTGCCAGCTGTTTAGCGAGGAGGGTTTTCCCAACACCTGTGGGGCCGAGAAATAAAAAAGCGCCGATCGGACGGCTTGGATCTTTAATGTCGGCTTTACTGCGGCGGATCGATCGACAAATGATGTCGATTGACTCTTCTTGTCCAATAACGTAGTTTTTAAGAATTTGTTGCATCTTAAGAACTTTAGCGGCTTCACCTTCTGTCAGGCGGCTCAAGGGAATCCCCGTTTGTTTAGCGACAATGCTAGCGACGTCGTCTTCGTCGACAATCGGCTTGTGTTCGGCTTTGTTTTTTTCCCATTCGGCATGCATCTGGGCGAGTTTTTCGCTCAATGATTTTTCACTATCTCTGAGTTTGGCCGCCTTTTCGTAGTCTTGATTGCCAATCGACTCTTCTTTTGCCTTGCACAGCTCTTTAATTTGCAGTTCTAGCTGGTGAATCTCTTGTGGTTGTTGCAACATCGACACGCGCGCTTTAG
>CAYTIT010000104.1:4343-5625 GCA_964437975.1 uncultured bacterium | reverse complement strand
TTTTATGGATAAATTAAGAAAAAATCTTAACTGCCTGCATTTAAGACAATGCAATTACTACTTCAATCAACCAAAAATTTATCTTTAAATGGAAGAAATATATTAAGGTTAGTATTGCAAAAATTAGTGTCCACAGGCAAACGCTATCTTTACACTTAGGAAATTAAATTATTTAATCGATTTAATGATTTTGGATATCTAAGCCCCCCCAATGCCTAGAGATAATTTTGTTCCATTTAGCCATAACCGAGCTAAATTTATCTAAGTGTAAAATCTAAACAGCCTCCCGAAACAAACAGGCTGTCTTAACGACAAGGTGCGTGCTGAAAAAAGCAACACAAGGCTACTCATCTTTTGGGGAGAGAGAAAAGTGAAAGGTCACTTGTGCGCGCTTAAACAGCTTTTTGTCGACCTGCTTTGAGCGTGGCACATGGTGCACATCAATAGAAATCACTGAACATTCTACGAGCTGTTTAACGCGCTTGAGTGTGGCCTCATTATCGAGGGGCAAAGAGGGGGGGAAAAAGGGATAAACAAGGCAAGGAATTTCTCTTTTTTTTAAATCGCGGGTGCCTTGTTTGGTAAAGGTGGTCGCAATCTCTTGCGGCGTTTGAGCATATAAAAAGTCAACAGCCGAAAAATGGCGGAATAAAGAGTCCAAGCATCTTTTTTTAGAGCAGATATGGTACAGATGGAGCTCGGGTTTTAGGGCGGCAAGAAGATAGAAATAGAGGGCTTTTGGCCGACGTAAAACGAGAATAAAGAGCTGGGGGTGATGCAGCGGAGAAGGGTCAAAAGTCACCCGGTAAAAAGGTTTTACAAAGCATTTGGCTAGCGAGCTAAAGACAAAGCACGATAGGCTTTTGATTAGAAAAAGAACAAAGACCAAGATAACACCGGCCGAAGCTAAGAACCCTTGCGCTGCTGTCAAGTGGAGCACTTCACTGAAAAAAAAGAGCATGAGCGGAGCTAGCAAGACGCCGCAAAAGCTCAAAAAATTGGCGGCAGCGACAATTTGCCCCCGTTTTTTATCGGGGCTAAAGCGTTGGATAAAAGAATCAAAAGGGACGGCATAAAAGCCGCCCAAAACACCTAGAGAGACAAATCCCAAACAGACAGAAACCAGATGTTTGGAAAACCCTCCGATCACTAAGAGAACCACCGCTAACCCAAGACCGGCTAGGCACGACAACCCAACTTCAGGGCGTGTTTTGCTCGCTTTACCAGCAAGCAAGGCTCCACCGGCAATTCCCACCGCCGTTAGAAGGAACAGGTAGCCTCC
>CAYTIT010000104.1:3857-4321 GCA_964437975.1 uncultured bacterium | reverse complement strand
CCCAGCTCTTGCATGGCAAAGGGAATCACATTGAGCTGGAAGTACGCGCCGAGCATGAGAAAAGAAGCCGAGCCAAAGACTGTTGTAAGCAAATAGGGAAACTTTTTGGCATAGCGCAAGTTGGAATAGATTTCATAAAAGAAGAGGGGGTGAATTTTTTTTGTCGATCTTTTGGCCTTTGTATAGGGAATAAAAACCGCCGCGATAAGGCCAAAAAGAGCGATCAACGTGCACACCGCCGCAGTCAGGGGGAAATTTTTTCGGGTCATTTGAGTTAAAAAGGATGCGAGAAATGTTCCTAAAATGATCCCAAAATAGGTAAATGATGTGATCAGTCCGTTGGCTTTAGGAATTTTCTTTGCCTCGACGAGCTCGGGAATAATACTGTATTTGGGAGGGCTAAAGAGCGCGCTTTGAAGAGAAAGTAAGAAAAGCAGAGTATAGCTTGCCCACGCGCTTTGGCA
>CAYTIT010000104.1:0-3838 GCA_964437975.1 uncultured bacterium | reverse complement strand
AAGGAGTTCTGTCCACTTGAGAACCACAACCATCCGTTGCTTGCTGAATTTGTCGGCGAGGACTCCCGCTGCAGATGAGAAAAAAAGAAAAGGAAGAACATAGATGATCCCCACCCATGTTAAAATCGTCGCAGACGCTTCAATCCCCTGCAAGTCGATCAGCATAAAGACAACAAGGTATTTAAAGAGGTTGTCGTTGATTACCCCTGCAAATTGGGATAAATTGAGAAAGTGGAGCGCGCGCGCGGTAAAAAATGATGGGGGTTTGTTTTTAAAAGGACTCCAGCGGGTCAATAGTGTTTCGATTTTCGAGAAAAATCCCCCTGAAGGGGGTCGTGAGCCAAACAAAGACATGTGGTGCGCCGTAAGTGAAAAATTAAGAAGCAGGTGAAGACCAAAGCGGGACTTCTTTTTGAATTAACTGGTCTCTGAGTTGCTCTACCGCAACCTCCTTGAGCTTGGCTTCGACTTCGATTGTTAACGGAGAAAGGCTTTCCCAGCAAGAGGGAAAATCTCCGATGTCAATCCTATCGTGATGTCTATAGGGCTTTTCTCCAGCCCAGCCTAAAAGGGGACTAGACAAATGGACAAGCGGCTCTCGATTCCACGTGTGCAACATCTCCTCTGTTGCTTCGGCAACGGATAGATTGTCGGGCAAACACCGGTGGTGGTGCACATCATAGACAAAAGGAAGGTTCAACTCGCGGCACAAAGGGAGCAAGTCAGAAGGAGTATAACTCTTATCATCATTTTCGACAGTAAGATAGCGTTGGATCGTGGCTGGAAGAGCACAAAAAGTCTCTTTAAACCGCGCAAGCGCGCTTTTTTTATCGCCGTAGACACCGCCGCCGTGGATATTGATCACGTCGACACCAACGAGATCGGCGAGCCTCGCTTGGTACGCAAGCTCTGCAAGGGCATTGTTAACAACTTCCTTTTTAGGCGAGTTGAGGACGATAAATTGATCGGGGTGGAGGGTTAAGCGCAAGCCGTACCGCTCTTTCTCTTGGCGACACATCGTGAGCTGGTCAATAAGAACATCGCCATGCGGTAAGTCTTCGAGGCGATAGGTCCAATCGGGGTGAGAACACAAAGGGAAAAACTGGCTTGAAAGGCGGAACGAGCCGATGCTTTGAGTGGCGCAGTAAACAAGGGCTTGCTTGAGTGATGCGATATTATCGCTGATCAGGCGCGCAAGGTGGTGATAAGGCTCTTCAATGCGGCTTAAATAAGCCGCCGTTGTCGTCCGGAATTTGATCGGCGCTTGAGAAAAAATGCAGCACAAACCTAAGCGGAGCATAACACACCTTTAGAGGGTTGAGTAGTTGACGATCAGTACCTATCGAGCGCCATCCAAGATATAGGCTGTAGTACTTAAATAGAAGGGGGCATTTTCGACGTTGCTCAAGCTTCTAAAATTCCAAACGGAGCTGTGCTGTGAGCCCGTGCAGGGTCAGGTCGAAGCGGCTTAAATGATCGTAGAGTTGAATGTAAAGTGTTTGACTAGGCCAAATATGGGTTTCCCATCCAACGTGAAACAGGAGCTTATAGTGCGACCAGTTGACACTAGGGTCAATAAAGAGTCCCGCGGCAGCATCGATAAAGGGTTTAACCGTTTTAATGGTGTCCTTGAGGTTGGTCGAAGACGATTGAAAGTCATCAGATGCGTCTGAGGGGGAAAAAGTCAGATCCAAGGCGTCGACTCGCCTTGTCTGGTAATGACACCACAGGCCGCCTAAAGCAAGGTTAGAGTAAACGCCGACACAGGGATTAAACTGCCAGGATGCATGAAAGCCTATGCAAGGGCCAATACCCCAACTGGAATGCTTAAATTGAGTAAGAGAGTTAAAGTCTGACTCATCGTTGGGGATGAGAGGGCGGACTTGGTCGTAATATACCCTGTATTTTTGTTTTTGCCAGGTTCCCAGAAGGCTAAAATTTGGGCTAATTTTAAAAAAATTGCTTATGGAATAGTTGCGCTTGAGTGCAATAGCAGCTAGTTGATAGTGCAAACTCCAGTTTGCCTGGGCTCCATTACTATCGACGACAGAATTAGGATGAACAGGGGCTAATAGATAAGTTGTTGGCGTAAGGGGGAGAGAGGGAAAAGAGACTTGCTCACGAGCTTGAGTATAAAACCATAAGTAGGCTAGGTTGGCTTCCCAATTGCGTCGGTTGAAAAAGTGGCCGATTTTGACTTTGAATCCAGGGTCCCACTGCCAGTTGACTGTATGGTTACGGCCCGAGGGGGGCTTAAGGAAAAGAGCGGAGGCATTTTCGTCCTGGTGCCCCACTCCGGTTTGGGCGAAAGTGAGTGTATCAAGTCGTGCTGTCCAATAAAGGAATTCGACTTCGGCAAAACAAGATATGTTGTTTTGCTTTGGAGTCTTATACGCCGGGCGTGATTCAGGAACAGGATCGGTATAAGAGGTAGGAGGTGGGGGCTCTTTTGCCTGCAAAGAGTAAAGGCTCTCTTCGTAAATAGAGCAAAGAAGAGCGATCACGATCAACAGAAGGCATTGGGGGTAATCAGCCACTCTTTTTAGAAAAGATAGCACTGTTTGACCTGTCGATCGCGATCCAAGAAGTGGGAGTGTTGCCAACGCCAGCGCTCCAGGTTGTTTTATTGGCGATGCAGCCGGTGAAAAAGAGGGAGATGATGACAAAGGCAACCATCTGATTCTTGAATTGTGCATAAGCAAGTCATTTAGGTCTTTAGACCGATCGCGATGCAAGAAGCGGCATAAAGAGGGTTTGCGCGCAGGCGCTGCCTACAAAAACTTAACTTAAAACATCCCCGCTTTTTTAAGAAGGGGTCTTTCGAGTGTGATGCAAGAAGCGGTATAGCATCTCCATGGCAAACTTCCCGCTTATTGACTCGCGCTCGGTATCATTCTAACGAAACAAATTTAAATGAAAGGCGTCTAAAGACCTAACCGAAAGGACATGCGGAAAGTACGCTTGTGGAGATAGTATGAATCTGGAGGGCATAGGCCCGCCACAGCCGTAAAAGTCCTCTGCGTGAGGACCTTTACGGCTAAAGCCAAGCCTTTTCCTTTGGGGTGGCTAGCGTTGAAACAAGAACCGGTAGGAAGTAGCTAGTACAAGCCTACCCATAGGATAGTTTTTCATCTTGTGCCTCTCCTTCCTTTGGGCGGGAGAGAGACTGTCAGTTAGTTCCTTACTCTTTGTCTTTGTTCTGTGCAAAGCTCGAGAAACACTCGAGAAGCAGCGTTTTTCACGCCTTCATCTTTGCTTAACTCAGGGCTAACAAACTGAAAAAGATAGGGATTCCCTGCTATGGCAAGAAGAGCAAGCTCTTTGTCGTTTTTAAATTGATCATCAACATACTCGAAAACATCTGGCTTGAGTTCTATTAAATAACGGACAAATTCTCTATTGTTTCGCAATTCGGGGCTTAAATGGACAAATACATCTTCGCGCCTTGTGATGGCTAGAGCAGCAACATCTTTGTCTTTTTTCCAACAATGAGCAATGTTTGCAAGGCAGGCGGGGTTGCGTTGTACAGCGTAAAGAACAAGAGCCTTTTTGGCATCTTTAGTGCACATTTTTACAGGGAACCAACTGGCAGAAAAACCTTGGAAAAGACCCACCTCTGGATACTTATATTTCTCAATTAGTTGTTTCTCTAATTCTCGTGACTTCTTCTCTTGCGCATTGACTTCTTGTGCCTTCTTCTCTTGCGGCTTCTGCTGCTGCACTTGTGGCTTCTGCTGCTGCACTTGTGGCTTCTGCTGCTGTACTTGTGGCTTCTGCTGCTGTACTTGTGGCTTCTGCTGCTGCACTTGTGGCTTCTGCTGCTGTACTTGTGGCTTCT
>CAYTIT010000103.1:0-5691 GCA_964437975.1 uncultured bacterium | reverse complement strand
CACACGACCTTCCGTTTGGGTGATTTGCAACTTTTTCAGAGCAACGTCTACTGGACCGAAACCCGCCCTAATGAAAAAGGGCGCTCTACTGTGATGGTATGGGATGGCAAGCGCGTGGATGAACTCTTAGCTCCCCCGTATCAAGCCCGCTCACGTGTGCACGAATATGGGGGAGGCGCTTTTTCTGTCTCCAAGCGGGCCCTTTTTTTTTGCCATGGCGATGATCAGCAACTTCACGCTCTTTTTCCCAACGGCATCTGCGACAACATCACACATCGCCAGGCGCGCCGCTATGCCGAGCCCCTCTTTGACTCCTCGCGCAACGTGCTCTATGCCATCGAAGAAGATCATCGAGGCGGCCATGGTCGAGTCATCAATCGGATTGTCAAAATTGACGTGCATGCGCCCCACGCGACCGAAACAGTTGCCGAAGGGTGCGATTTTTATTCTTCGCTCACCCTTTCTCCGGATAAAACCCAGCTTGCGTTTCTCGCATGGAACCACCCTCACATGCCGTGGGATAGCTCAGAGCTTTGGCTGGCAACGCTTTCACCTAACGGCAAGATCGCAACACAAACACTCTGCGCTGGCGGCCCTCAAGAGTCGGTTTTTCAACCTTCATGGTCACCCGAAGGTGTCCTCTATTTTATCTCTGATACAACGGGGTGGTGGAATCTTTACCGCAAACGGCGCAGCGAAGTTGAGCCCTGCTTTCCAAGTGAAACTGAGTGGGGTGAACCTCAATGGATCTTTGGGTTATCCCGTTACGCCTTTTTGAGCGAAAACCGCATCGGCGCGTTCTATACAAAGGAGGGAATCGACTACCTTGTTCTTGTCGATCCCGATAAAAAAGCGTGCACACAACTTGCACTTCCCTTCACCTACTATAGCCATCTGCGCGCAGCAGCAGGGTGCGATGCCCTGTTTTTCTTTGCCGCTTCGCCGCAACAAGAACAAGCCCTTTGGCGCTATGGGTGCAGCGATCAGACATTGACCCCGATTCGGCACAATCCCAGCGCCGCTCTTGACCCCAGCGACCTCTCGTTGCCGACCACCATTTCCTTTCCCACAACAGGCAAAACGACCGCCTTTGGATTTTACTACCCCCCCGCAAACGGACAGTTTTTACCACTCGAAGGTGAAAAGCCCCCACTCATTGTCAAAAGTCATAGCGGTCCTTCGACACGAGCGACTGCGACATGGCAATCGACGGTTCAATTTTGGACAAATCGCGGCTTTGCTTTTCTCGATATCAACTATGGCGGAAGCACAGGCTATGGCCGCGCTTACCGCGAGCGCTTAAAAGGCAAATGGGGTGAGGTTGACGTCGAAGATTGTGTGCACGGCGCGTCTTATCTCGTCAAGCAGGGTCTTGTCGATCCAAAACGGTTGATCATTCGCGGAAGTAGTGCTGGCGGCTACACAGCGTTGGCAGCTTTGACATTTCACTCGCTTTTCGCAGCATGCGCTAGTTACTACGGCGTAAGTGATCTCACCTCTCTTATGAGCGAAACACATAAGTTTGAAGCACACTACCTCGACCAGTTGGTTGCCCCCTACCCGGCGCATAAAGAGCTCTACGATAGCCGCTCGCCGTTGATACATAGCGACCGCATCACCGCCCCTATCATTTTCTTTCAAGGCTCATGTGACAAAGTTGTTCCCCCTTCCCAATCAGAAGCCCTTTTTCAAGCGCTCCAAAAGCGCAACGTACCGACAGCCTACCTTGTGTTTGCTGAAGAAGGTCATGGATTTCGCCGTAGCGAAACGGTGAAGCGCGCGCTCGAAGCAGAGCTTTATTTTTACGCGCAGCTTTTTCAGATTCCGCTGAGCGAGTCAATTGACCCAGTTGCTATTGTTCCAGCCTAATTGCTGATGATCCTGCCCAAGAAAAGACATCTCTATTCATTTATCTTCATTGGTTAAAAAACCTATCGACTTTTTTCCTTTTTATGTTAAGGTATTGGTTTTTCCGTACGCCTTGCTACCTTTCTACTGTTTTTTTATTGCACATCATGAACACATCACAACGAGAGTAAGAAGTTCGTGTCGTTAAAATTATTTTCTATCACCGCCCTTTTTTTTTTCCTGTCTTACTTGCCGCTATCGACCCAGCAGCTCCATTTTGATCTCGATCCACCTTCAACAGAAGAAGAGGGGATTACCGTCAACTTTACCGACATCAATATGGGTGAATTTTTGCGCTATGTTGGTGAGGTAACAGAAGCCAATTTCACGTACAACCCCGCCCTTCTCAATTTTAAGATTAGCTTTTTCACTGGGAAGCAAACCACCCCTGCAAGTCTTTTAACAATGACACTCCAACTCCTCGATGAGCAGGGAATTGCAGCAAAAAAACTCAACAACCACTATTACCTTTCCAAAAAAAGCCCCTCACCATCGACGCTTCCTTTACTTCCTTCGCCTCCCCTTCCAAGTGCCTCTATTGTACGTCCCGTTCAGACCGAGCCCCCTTTTGCTTACAAGGGAAAATTTCACACTTATACGTTGCAATCTCGGTCGGGAAAAGAGCTGTGCACAGCGATTCAACAAATGATCGCCAACATGCCGAATGCGGGGAGTTTCTTTCCAGAGCTTCTTATTTCTATTGAATCGATGCAATGGCTTCCGTCAACCAACTCTTTGCTTTATTCTGGCACAGAAAAAGGGATCAACGAGCTGACGCAATTGATTGAAAAGCTCGATATCGCCTCTTCAGAGCCCGATGACGTACTTTCCCAGCCGCTCGCTTTATCTGAAGAAAAAGAAGACGATAACCTAGTGCCTTTGGTCCCCAGTTATTTCGGAAGCAAAAAACGTAAAACTCCCCAGTTCCAGGTCTATAAACTTCAATATCATCCCGGTAAAGAGATCTGCTCAGCGATCCAACAAATGGCCGGCGGTATGAGACACACCGATCTACTCACGCCCGATCTCTTAGAAACCATTCAATCGATGCAGTGGATCCAGGCGACTAACTCGTTGCTTTACTCGGGAACAAAGCGCGGGCTCAAAGACCTCTCTTCGCTCATTGAATCGCTTGATACCCCTAAAAAACAGGTGTTCATCGAAGTCCTGGTGATCGAGACCAACCTCGAAAACACACTTGAATTCGGCCTCGAATGGGGTTCGACGGGAAAATACAACAACAAGTTTGGCTATGGAGTTGGCAACCTCAACCCTCAAACTTCGCCTCTAGCAAATACACTGCGCAACGCCACTCCCACAAAGCCGCCACAAGGAGGAGACCTCCCCTTTGGTCGTGGTTTCAATTTAGGCATGATTGGCGATCTCATTCTCCATAAAGGCAAAAGCTACTTTTCTATGGGAAGTCTTGTTTCTGCTCTACAAGCAGATGGAGATAGCGCCATTATTCTCAATGAAAAAGTGATCGCGCAAGATAGCGAAAAATCGACCATCTTTACCGGCGAAAATGTTCCCTTTCATGGATCTATCATTGAGATCCAATCGATGGGTGGCTCGCAACAAACATCGAATATCGAATACCGCGATATCGGCGTGAAGCTCGACATTACGCCTCTTATCGGCGAAGGCAATGTCATCACACTAAAAATCGAGCAAAGCATTACCGAGTGTCCAGAAACAGCGACAAGCCCTCAAGGAACAACAGGAGTCCGCACGACAAAAACAGATATGGATGCGCAGGTCCATGTGCCTGACCGTAGCTTTGTTGTCTTAAGTGGGATGATGCGCAACAAAAAACGGCGCGGCAAATCGGGTATCCCCTGCTTAGGTGGTCTTCCCGGTATCGGCACTTTTTTTAGCAAGACGGTCAAAAAAGATGAAAAGCGGAGCATCATGATCTTCGTTTACCCCCAATTGATTCACTCTGAATCTACCTATGAAACGGTGACAGCTAAACAGCAAAAACAACTTGAAAAGCACATGATCGATCCCAAAGATATGGAAAAAGCCCTTGAGGTGTTAACAAAGGACAGCTCTTCATGACGACCCCTATCCCACCGCCAACGTCTGTTACTGCACACGCTCATCCTAGTAGCGAACCGCCGCCTCCTCCCTCTTCTCGCGTTGCTTACGGCGTAAAATGGACGCATGAATGGCAAGACGAAGATATTGAAAAATTTTTAAAAGGGTTGGCTTATTTTTTAACTCAAAGAGTCGCCAGGCAACTTAGAGAATCGCGAAAAAAGCGAAAAGAACTTTATCGCCACTACCGCTCATAGGCGTGCATTTTCATCGCGAAAAATCGGAATAATCCCTATCCTATCACCTTGGAATGTGCTCGATGAGAGGCGCAATGTAGTGACAATGACCGATCTAAAAAAATCTTTTTTTCCTATTCTGATCGTGCTCTTTCTGGGCTATTTGGGCTTTTCCCTTGTTCTTCCCCTGTTTCCTCCCCTTTTTCTCGAACCTGAAAGGATGTTTTTATCCCCAACCACATCTCAACCCGCGCGCCGTATCCTTCTTGGCTTTCTTTTTGCGATGTATCCCATTGGACAGTTTATTGGGGCGCCGATTTTAGGAAAACTTTCGGATAAATATGGCCGCAAACCGCTCCTTCTCCTTTCCTTTTCGGCGATCATTCCAACCTATATTGGCTGCGCACTCTCGATTACCTATACCTGGCCCTTTCTCCTATTTCTCAGCCGCTTTCTCTGTGGACTTTTAGAGGGAAATGTTGTCATCGCTCAAGCGGCGATTGCCGACATTAGCGAAAACCAAGCAGCAAAAACTAAAAACTTTGGGTGGCTCGTCTCTTTCAGCAGCTTAGCCTTTTTTATTGGGCCCCTCTTGGGAAGCACCTTGTCCTCATCTCATCTTATGAGTTGGTTTCACTACGATACCCCTTTTTGGGCTGCCGCCTTTCTCGTTTGTTGTGGCCTTTTTGCCGTTTACTTTTTCTTTAAAGAAACGGCCTCGCCTCAACCGTCTATGGAGCTGAGCGTCAAACAAACCTTTGCCTCGTTCATCGAAGGGGTGCGCTTACCCCGCCTTACATCCCTTTTTGCGGCTCATTTTCTTCTTTTCCTTGCCATGTTCTTCTTTCTTAACTTTTTTTCCGCTTTTTTAATCAGCCGTTTCCACTTCACCATTCTTCAACTGGGCCAAGCTAACGCCTATCTCTCTATTTTTCTCATCATTTCGCCTATTATTTTTAAACAATTTGCTCGCTACTTCCCGCCTCACCAAACGTTGATCATAGGGTCGATATTGCTCGGCATTAGCTTACTCTTTTTTTCCCAAGCTGTCACACACTTGTCGTTGTTACTCATCCTCATTCCAACTGGCATGTCGTTAGCGATCGGGTTCGCTTTCCCTGCGATCCTTATTTCTGAGCAGGTTGATCAATCGACCCAGGGGCAAGCGTTGGGGACCAACCTTTCGATCCAAGTTCTTGCAGAGGCTTTTACCGCCCTAACTGGCGGCTTTTTACTCGCAAGCTGGAGCGGTCTGCCACTTGTCATCGGGGCGCTCTGCAGCTGGCTTAGCGGCGCTCTCCTCTTTTTTCTTTTTTATCGAAATTCGCCAGGCAAACCCTTTTCTTCAGGTGAAAGATGATTTGATGTGCGATCGGTAGAGCTGTCGTGTGCGCTGACCCGGTATCTACATTGAGATCTTGCTTGAAATAAATCCTATTATATCGTATCTACGAGGAAGGATGGACAAAAGAACCCTAGATGTTTGCACTATTTTCTAAAATAGGTC
>CAYTIT010000102.1:0-5752 GCA_964437975.1 uncultured bacterium | reverse complement strand
TTAACCTCAAAGATACGACATTTTTTCTCTCAACCGAGCAAAAAACGCGCTATGCTGTTGGTTATGATAAGGGGCAGGGGATCTCGCCTCTCGATGTTGAAAAGACCTATTCGACCTTTATTGGTGCTGGGGGGATGTCGTCGACACTTCGAGATCTGGCTCTTTTCCTTTCTTTTCAATTGAAAGAAGAACAAACGAGTTTAAATGCCTTATTGCCACTGATGCACGGTGTACACTATAAGGGAAAAGAGGTAAGTTCAGGGCTAGCGTGGCAAATTTCTCCCTTTTCTTCAGGAGGCGATAAGCTCATACATCTTCAAGGTGAGCTATTTGGATTTGCAAGCTACATGGGGTTGTGCCCGCAGAAAAAAATCGGCGTCGTCCTTTTAGCAAATCAAGGCGATACGCCACTTGCTTTTCTCGCGCACAACATTTTAGAGCTCTTGAGGGCATCGTCTCCTTAGGCGGGATTTTCCTCTGCCGGAGTTAACACATTGGCTTGAGTTGCAGGCTTGAGTTCAGATTCTTGCTCGGCGAGCGCACGCTCTTTTGCCATCAGCTCGCGGTTTAGGTATTTGATGCAATAAAGCCATCCCGTTGAGACGAGGACAGTCACCGGGAGGAGGTAGGGCGAAGCAAACAGAATAGAGCCTGTTCCAATCATTTCGATGACGATGAGTTGAATCCACGATGAGCTAGATTTGCCAAAGCGCGATCCGACCATTTCAATAGCAGCTTTTCCTTTAATTTTAGATTCTTGGTCGAGGGGGATATAGACGATTTCTTTTGTCGCATCAAAAAAAGAATACTTAGTTACCTTGTTGATAATGGCTTGAAAAGCTCCAAACATCACGACAATAAAAAGGGGCGTAACGTGGAGCCACGAAGCTAGGGGGCCGAGATGGTGTTTAAACATACATAAGAGGAAAAAAAGACAACTTGTCGTTCCAATGGCAATAGGGGCGATTTGCGCGCTAAAACGCCATCCGAACCGGCGCATTAAATTATTGCCTAAAAAAAGCGCGGTGATCAAAGAAAAAATACCCACCCAAAAGGTCTGCTTTGCAATAAAGGCTTGGTAGGAAGTGGGGTCGGGGCACAGCAATTTTAAATGCTTTTTCCAGGTCACCTCGACAATATTGACTGTGAGCGCAATACTCACGACAGTGGCCGCAATAGCAAGCAGATATTTTGAAGAAAAAATATGTTTAATGCTTTTGATTAAAGAGAGCTTTGTCTTTTGGTTCAAAGAGGCGTTTGTCGTGGCGGCGTTATAGTAGCGGGGATTAGTGAGAACGTAACGTTGCATCCACCAGTAGCAAACGAGGATGATGACGCCAAAAAGGACGACAAAACTGATCAGCGTTTGGACGGTAAAGGTAAAGCTCATGCCTTGATAGCGCTTAGTATAGTACGAGATGAGTAGTGGGGCAAAAATGGTGCCGAGGTCGCCAGCAGCGATAAACAGCGTATAGGTGCGCTTGGCATCTTTAATGCGGAAAATATGGTTGGCAAAGCTCCAGTAAAGCGTTAAAATGACCACTTGTGCCCAGAGCTCAGCAGTGGCAAAAAATACCGTGTGCATCCAGTAGCGATAAATCGCAATCCAGTGGTTATGCCGAGCTCCGAGGTGGGTTTTTAACCAGTCTGCCGAGCGCGTTGGCGAAAAAAAGTCGGCATAGGGATAGAGAACAAAGCCATAAAGGAGTGCCACGGCGAGAAAAAATGCGATAATTCCGTAGAACAGGGTCGACCTTTTAAAGTGATTGCTGAGTTTTGAGTAAGCAATGGCACATAAAATAGAAAGAGGAAAAACGACCCAGGCCTTGATCACCGGAATCGTTTCTGGGCCTGCATCTTTGACCGTCACAAGCAAAGGTTCTTTCATCACCGTTAGAATGGCATAGATGATAGAAACTAAAAATTTTAAAAGGAGAAGAGGGACAATCTTCTTGAGTTCGGACTTTTCAACGGGCCAAATCTTTTTGGCCCACGAATCTGTAGATAAAGAAGGTGTGTTCTTCATGCAGATCTGTTTTTAAGGCTAAAGTATATCAAATAGACGCGCAAAATCAAGGATAATTTTCTTTTTAAAAAAGAAAGCCGCTAGGCAGCCCTGTTAAACGTTATCCCGATCGCGTGTCAAAGAATCTTTTTTTTTGTCTTTTTATCCTCATTTCCCTCTTGAATTACGATCGGCATAGCTACATTTTGAGGTAGGTTTTTTTTGAAAAAAATAAGAAAAATATATAGAGTGGCTTGGACATGTCGCGATCCAACTTGGGTGTGTATGCTTTCTATTGTGAAATTAGGTTGTGCGTGCTTAATAGCCTTTTCTTTAAGTAGTACAGAGGTGTGTTCACATATTGCACGGCACTATCAAGCCATCAAAAACAAAACAGAAGGGCACTCTTATGGACCTATTGAGTTTATCTATATGATTAATTTGGACCACCGGCCAAATAAGTACGCCGAGTCGCTCAGCGAGTTACGCCCTTACGGTATTCGCCCTTTTCGTTTTTCTGCTGTTAATGGTTGGGAGCTGAAACACTCGGCTCTTCAAGAGATCGGGGTCGTCTACGCAAAGTCGATGCGTAGCGGGGCAATGGGGACGACCTTTGTTTGGAAAGATGGAAAAGAGTATCTTTCCTATGAGCTTTTAGGCGAAGAGGGAAAAACCTATTTTGCTCACGGGATCTCCCGAGGTGCTATTGGGTGCTTGATGAGCCATATCTCTATTTTAAAAGATGCTTATGAGGCGGGCTATGAGTTGATTTGGGTGATGGAAGATGACATTGTGGTTGTCAAAGACCCCTCTTTGTTAATCGATTTAGTGCGTAAGCTCGATAGGTTAGTTGGCCGGAAAAATTGGGATCTTTTTTATACCGACCGGGATTACCGAAAAGGGGAAAATGACTATATCCTCGCCTACGGAGCAGATCATCGCCCAGACGTCGACACGAGAAACCAAAAACAATACATGATTGACAACAAGATAGCCAAAGGTATACGTCAAATGGGGGCCCGTTTTGGAACGCACTCGATCATATGGACCCGTTCGGGAATAAGAAAATATTTGACTCACATTGAGCAACATGGCATGTTCCTCCCCATTGACATGGATATTCACTTGGCGGCTGACATACACATGTACTCTGTCACCAGTGATATTGTCACAAACCGTTTAGAGGCCGTCACGGATAATGGGAAAAATTTTGCCAACACGGCTCCACCATTTTGAAGTCAATGATGTATGTAACTCAAGGGGTGATCGCTTGTCTTGTGTGCTGTTTTGGCGGCCTTGTGGCTGAAGATAGCGAAAAAAGTGGACACGATCCTCATCAGTCGCCGTTAGAAATAAAAAGTGCTGATCGTTTTCTTCCTTACAATCCGACTGTTGTTCAGGTTGGATGTGGTAGCCTTTGGCACATAAAGGAAGTGGTTGAGCTGAGAGAACAAGGTGTCGTGTACTGTTTTGGAAAAGACAAAGAAACAACGGCGCTTTTACGAAGAGAAGCACAAGGGATGGGCAATGTCTACGTCGTTGATGTGAGCGGCGTGGTGGCAACGCATCAGCAAGGAGCGGCCTTTGTCAAGTGGTGGACAGAGCATAAGCTTTCTAAAATTGATCTCTTAGCGATTGACTTGAGCGGCAAAGAAAAAGCTTTCCTTGAAACGGCGGCGCACATTGTCGCAGAAGCTATCGTTGTTTTTGTTGCAACGCGCTCGACAACGTTGAACGAGATTAAGCAGTGGATGACGAGCTACGAATTTATCCTCCTTTCCCATTGGCAAGATAAACAGACCGGCGAGGGAAGGGGCTGTTTTGTCAAGACGCCTTATTACAAAGGTGTTTACGAAAGGAAATGCCTATGAAAAATAGACCGCTCGTGATGCAAGCATCGGTAGCTAAGGTGGGTGTTTAGTTTTTCCGCTTCACCCAAACGCCCCAAGTATTTGCCCCTTGATACTCGAATAACTTAGTGCAGTTCGTATTGAGATAGTCAACAGCGCGTTTTGTTGTTTTCCAGTTAATGTCATCGAAGACGATAAGCCCCCCTTCTGCAACAAGAGGAACCCATTTTTGAACATCTAAGTAGGACGCTTCATCTGAATGGTTCCCATCAATATGGAGAAGGTCGATAGGAGAAATGGGAGAGGCCGCTTTAGAGGTTGCCTTGATAAGCTCAATTTGAGGGGTTAACTCGAGGCGTTCAATCTGTTTGGCTAGACCGTTATAAATTTGGGCATGGTCAATTTTTCCCCACCAGTTTTTGTTTTGACCTTCCATGCCTTGAATAGATGCTTGAGCATCCCAAGGATCTACCCCATAGATTTTTCCTTGGTTGTTGGCTTTTAAAGCAAATGCCATAGGGATAAGTGATTTTCCTCCCCAGACCCCAATTTCGACAATTGTTTTAGGCTTAAGGATAAAAATCAAATCCATCAGGATAGAGGCTTTGTTTGTCGAGCACCAACCTTCTAATGAAGCCATTGCTGCAAAGGCAGAGGTTTTAGCTGCATTTTGGTAGCTTAGGTCCAATTTTTCAGCTATTTGTTCGTAGTGGGAGGGTGGAGGAGGAGGAGCGGCATCGAGCATGGCAAACCTCAAGTTAGATGGGTTGAAAAGAGTTGAGGTTAAAAGAAGGGGGTATATTTTTTAAAGAACTTTTTTAAAAAAGAGCGTCGGGATTTTTTGGTTCTGTGCTTAGACGTAAGGCTGCAAGTGATGGTAGATGTAGAGAAAAATACTTTCGCTGTCTTTCGCAAGTGGGTGTATAGGGCCACATTGTCCATGTGGCGCTTCAGCTCAAAGGGAGGCCTTCAGCGCTTGTCTTGCAAGCTTTGTGAACAAAGAGGTGCTGCTATTTCTCAAGCCCAAAAGGTGACATTAGGGGGCGGTGGAGGGGTTTCTAGGGAAAACTCGATCTTGACTTATTCTATCGTTTTATTTTATTTTAATAACTTTTTAAAAAGTGATAAATGTTTGGAGCTGTTTTTTTTATGGTAAAGGGTGTTTCAAATAAAAGTACTCATCGTTTTGAAGATGAAATACCGCCCTTAGAGGAACAAGAACATACCAAGCGACTTAAGGAAAAAATTGGATTGAACAGCTTAAAGGCATCAGAGGATCGTGCGAACTTAGCGCGCAAACCAGAAGCAATGAAAGCGACAAGACAACGTGGTAAAGGCTCTTTCCGCGTTGCGCTAGTTAGTTCTTGTGCTGCGGGTCTTATTGCTTGTGTGGTGCGGTATCATAGTCCAGCCCCTATTCAACTTCCCGACCTCGCGTGGATGGGTGCAATCATGGGCAATTTTTTTATGTGTAGTTGGATGCATCATGAGGGGTTATACCAAAAACGACCGACGCATGCCGAAACCAAATCGCTGAAGACAAAAGAACAACAAAAGGAAAGTACAACGTCAGTTGAACTAAAAAAGCTAGGAAAAGAGGCAGTTAAAGTCATCCTATTTATTATAGGAAAGCTAGGTTATGATAGTTTACTTAGCCATTTTTATCGCTCTCTTACACACGAAGATGTCGACGCTAAAGACACATGGCTAATTTGGTGGCATTTATCGAACAGTGCGCTTGTATGGGTAGCGGTGCAAAACGTCTTCCCATAAGGCTATTCTACCGGCCCTGAGCCTCCCCCTGGGTCAATCCATGGGGAGGCTCGGTTCGCGTGGGTGATTTCTAGAAAGTGCCTGCACAGCAAGCACGTTTGAGCCATAGTGTCAAAAAGAAAAT
>CAYTIT010000101.1:4004-5764 GCA_964437975.1 uncultured bacterium | reverse complement strand
AACCGATGCTTGGATCACGTTCAGTATAGCTCTCGCTAACTTGCAAGCGCTCTATTTTCTTCTTTTCCGTTGCTGGTGAACCCCATCTCATTGTTTGCCCCCAGCTGCAACGTTGCCACTTGCCCGCTGGCCAGCTTCCCACCTAAAATCGCATGTGCAAGGGGGTTAGCCACAACCTGCTCGATGAGCCTTTTGAGCGGTCGCGCTCCAAAAGCGGCGTCATACCCCTTATCAGCTAAAAAGGTCAGCGCTTCTTCTTTCCACTCGAGTCCGATGTCACGCTCGTTCATCCGCTCTTTTAACCGACCAAGTTGAATCAAAGCAATGGCACGCATGTCTTCTTTCCGAAGCGGATGAAAAGGGAGAATATCGTCGAGGCGATTGATAAATTCAGGGCGAAAATGTTTCTTGATGAAAGGGTCAATCAGCGCCAAAATCTCGTGCGGCGCTTCGACTTGCCGCTCGAGAAGTTCTTGAGACCCTAAATTTGAGGTCATGATAAAGAGGGCATTTTTACAGTTGACCGTCCTCCCTTTGCTATCGGTCATCCTCCCATCGTCAAATGCTTGCAAAAGAAGATTAAACACATCGGGGTGCGCCTTTTCAACCTCATCGAGTAAAACGACCGAGTAAGGGCGGCGCCGCAACGCTTGCGTTAGCTGCCCTCCATCATCATGCCCAATATACCCGGGAGGCGCGCCAATCAGTTTCGCCACGCTGTGCGCTTCCATATATTCTGACATGTCAAGGCGCACTAGCGCCTCTTCTTGATCAAAAAGCTCTTCTGCAAGCGCTTTAGCCAGCTCTGTTTTTCCCACTCCTGTCGACCCGACAAAAAGAAAAGCCCCCAAAGGACGTTTTGGATCGCTCAGACCCGCATGAGCACGGCGGACCGCTTCGCTCACTGCTTGCACTGCAAATTCTTGGCCAACAACGCGCCGTTTTAACGCTTCTTCAAGGTGCAAGAGGCGTTTCGCCTCCCCTTCGACCATTTTGTCAACGGGAATTTTTGTCCATTTCGCGACAATTTGTGCAATGAGTTTTGCATCGACCTCTTCTTGGAGCAACCGCTGTGGTTCTTGTCGCAGCGCTTTTTCTTTTTCGGCAATTGCCTGCTCTGCCGCGGGAATTTCGCTGTAGCGCAGCTGTGCGACAGCTGTGTAATCAGATGCTCTTTCCGCCTCTTCTTCGCGGAAGCGCAATTGCTCTAGCGCCTTTTTCTCTTCTTTTAACTGTTGAATCTGCTTTTTCTCTTTCTGGAAACGCGCATGCAAAGCGGCAAGCTCTTCTTTCAACGAAGCGATATCTTGCTCCATCGCTTTGGCTTCTTTAACCGCAGATGGACTTTTTTCCCGTCTAAGGGCCTCTTGCTTGACAATCAAAGCACTTAACGCGCGCTCTTTTGTATCAATAACCAACGGGCGGCTTTCAATCTGCATGTGGATCACCGTCGCCGCCTCGTCAATCAAATCGATCGCCTTGTCGGGAAGCTTGCGGTCAGCAATGTAGCGGTGCGCTAAAAAAACAGCTGCATGGAGCGCCTCTTCTGTAATCCGGACGCCGTGAAAGTTTTCATACCGTTCTTTTAAACCGCGCAAAATAGAAATTGCATCTTCTAACGTCGGCTCATCGACGACGACAAGTTGAAAGCGCCGCTCAAGGGCGGCATCTTTTTCGATATGCTTTTGGTACTCTGCAAGGGTTGTTGCCCCGATGCAATGAAGCGTGCCACGCGCCAGTGCAGGCTTAAGCAAATTCGC
>CAYTIT010000101.1:0-3978 GCA_964437975.1 uncultured bacterium | reverse complement strand
CCAGCGCCCACGAGAAGGTGAACCTCATCAATGAAGAGGAGCACTTGACCCTCGCTTTGCTCAATTTCTTGTAAAATCCCTTTGAGCCTCTCTTCGAACTCACCGCGGTATTTTGTCCCCGCAATCAAACTCCCCATATCGAGGGCGACAAGGCGTTTGTTTTTTAGCGACTCTGGCACATCCTCTTGAAGAATCCGGTGCGCTAACCCTTCGGCAATCGCCGTTTTCCCTACTCCTGGATCGCCGATCAGGAGCGGATTATTTTTTGTCCGCCGACTTAGAATTTGAATGGCACGCCGAATTTCATCGTCTCTGCCAATAACAGGGTCAAGTTTGCCCTCGCGCGCCAGCGCGGTGAGGTCTTTGCAAAACCGCTCGATCGCGCGTAAACTCGCTTCACTGCTTTCTGCCTCCATCTTTCGCCCTCCTCGAGCCTGTTGAATCACTTCTTTCACCTGACCTTGTGTTAGCGACGAGCTCTTGTTCCAATGCGGCAGCTGAGAGGGGGGTGTTTCCCAAAAAAGATAAAATAGATGATCACTACTGGCATACTGGTCTCCCCAACGCGCTGCGAGATGAACGGCATCGTGTAACCGTTGTTGCAATTGGGGCGAGGGTTGTGCTTTTTGCCTTTCACCAGCATAGGTTGCCAACTGCCCTAAAGCCTCCTCCGCCTGGTCGAGGAGCTGGGCGCGATCAAGCCCACATGAGGCGGCAAGAGAGGAAAAGTAGCCCTTGTGGTCGTGCAGCAAACTCCAATAAAGATGGAGCTCATCGACAGCGGTGTGCGCGCGCGCTCCTGCTTCTTTTGCTGCGTTTAAAATAGCGCGCTGCACTGATTCAGTCAGGGGTAAACTCATCTTGACACCTCCTTTCTCGCTACTGAAGTGGGGTCTTGTGCAGTCAAACGTTGTTGTTCATGCACTAAGCCCTCGTCTCACTTCACCTCTACTGATCACACCTCAAGCATCGGGTTGTTGGCTTCTATCGAAACAAAAAAATGTTGTACAACACTTTTTTCAGCATAATGATAGCAAATTTCTTTTAGATGTCCAACGAAGAAAGAGAGAGGGCAGCGCAGCACGAGATCCTCTACCTAAACAAAGAAGACAAACTTGTCAATCGGTTCATTAGACTGCTAATTTTTCCTTTGATTTCCACAGCTTTGCACGCTTCCATTGACCCGAAACTTTTCCCCTTGCTAACATGGAGTCTTACCAACAAGGCCAAAAAGTTAGCGCATGGCACTCGTCCTCATTTTTGCCCTTTACGCCGTCTGGTCGAGCATCTACTCTTTAGGAAGACTCGCTCTCGACTGCGGTCCACCTATCTTCCTAACAGCTACCAGGATGCTCTCTGCAGGGCTGATATTGATTCTCTTTATCGTCCTTAGACATCCACGCGCTTTGCGCATCGACAAAACCTCTTTTCTCATGATCGCCTTGCTCGGCTTTTTTGGCGTCTACTTAACCAATATTTTAGAGCTTTGGGGCCTTTGCCACCTCACTCCAGCTAAAGTATCTTTGATCTACAGCTTAACGCCTTTTTTTGCTGCGATTCTCTCGTACATCCACTTCAAAGAAAAAATGACAACCCAAAAATTTATCGGCATGCTCATTGGGTTTTGCGGCCTTCTCCCAACCCTTTTGACGAAAAACCCCTCCGAAGAGGTTTTTCATGCCTTTGTCTTCTTTTCATGGCCAGAGCTCGCTGTCATGGGCGCTGTCTTTTTTGCCGCCTACGGCTGGATTTTTTTACGCCGTGCTGTCAAAAACGACACCTCTTCGCTCACAGCGAATGGGTACGCCATGTTACTAGGCGGCCTCCTCGCTTGTTTACACTCGCTTCTGTTTGAGCAATGGAACCCCACACCTATTTTTGACGGCAAACTCTTTCCCTTCGCCCGCAGCGTTCTTCTGATGATTCTCGTGTCAAACATTCTCTGTTATAACCTCTATGGCTACTTACTTCGGAAGTTCACTGTCACCTTCCTTACTGTCGTCGGGCTGTCGAGTCCGATCTTCGCTTCGATCAATGATTGGCTCTTGCGCGGCGAACCCCTCTCATGGGCAGTTTTCCTTTCAACGGCAATTATTGCCATCGGCCTTTTCCTTGTTTACCAAACCGAACTCAAACAAGGCTATATCGCCAGAAAAGAGCGCAAGCTCGCGAAACAACAAGCCAGCATATGACAACCCTGATTGGCCGAAAACCTCTCTAGCCAACCCAAGCAGCAGCCACCCTTTGTTGCGCCAGGCTAGCTTGGATGAAAGCGGAAAATAGCGGGTGAGGCGACGTTGGACGAGACTGAAATTCAGGGTGAAACTGCACCCCTAACATCCAAGGGTGGCCCACAACCTCAGCAATTTCGCCAAGATGCTGCTTTAAATCAAACCCAGAAAAGACGAGCCCCCTTTCTTCACATCGAGTGAGGTAATCATAGTTGAATTCATAGCGATGGCGATGCCTTTCAGAGATCTCTTTTTTTGCATAGGCAGCATACGCTTTTGTTCCCTCTTTGAGCGAGCAAACATAAGCACCTAGCCGCATCGTTCCCCCACGGTTTGTGACAGCTTCCTGCCCTCTAAGCAGTTCAAAGATCGGGTGAGGCGTTGAAGGGTCGATCTCTTTGGAGTTTGCCTGATGTAAACCGACCACGTTTCTGAGAAATTCAACCACCATCGCTTGCATCCCCAAGCAGATTCCCAGGTAGGGGATCTTATGTTCACGGCAAAACTGAGCAGCAGCCACCTTCTCTTCAAAACCCCGTTTGCCAAATCCCCCTGGAACAACACACCCATCATAGTGGGAAAGATCGGCCAAATCATCGGAGGGAACCGGGACAATTTCAACGCGACATTTTTCCGCAATCCCGCTATGGTGAAGCGCTTCAACGACCGATTTATAGGCATCTTTATGGTTGGAATATTTACCGACAATGCCAATCAGAAGCTCCTTTTGGGGGAATTTTACTGTTTGAACGATGCGCTCCCACTCAGTAAGGTCAATGGGCGAAGAGGCGATACGCAAACGCGCGCAAAGCTGTGTGACCACCCCTTGCTGATGCAACATGAGCGGCAATTCATAAATCGATGTTGCAACATCAATGACATCGAAGACAGCAGCTAGAGACACGCGGCAAAATAAAGCAATTTTCTCTTTGACGGTTTGAGGAAGGGATTTTTCCGAACGGCATAACATGAAATCGGGGATAATACCGGCATCGCCGAGCATTTTGACCGAATGTTGAGCTGGTTTTGTCTTGAGCTCCCCAGATGCGTTGAGGTAGGGAACGTAAGCCATATGGAGGTTAAGACAGTTGCCAGCATGTTCATACCGGAATTGACGAACAGCTTCGAGAAAGGGCAACGATTCGATATCGCCTGTCGTTCCCCCAATTTCAACCAGGACAATATCAGCATCATTAACAGCCCCGCAGCGAAGAATACGGCTTTTAATTTCATCCGTAATATGAGGAACAATTTGGACAGTTTTCCCTAAGTAGTCACCTCGTCGTTCGCGCTTAATGATTGTGTCGTAAATTTGCCCTGAAGTCGCCGTTGACACCTTAGAAAGAGGCGCTTGGCTATAGCGGTAGTAGTGGCCAAGATCGAGGTCGGCTTCTGTTCCATCTTCAGTGACGTAAACCTCTCCATGCTCAAATGGATTCATCGTTCCCGGATCGACGTTGAGGTAGGGATCAAGTTTAAGAAGAGCAAGGCGGTAACCCTTCTTTTCAAAAAGAAGCGCGATAGATGCAAGAGTGAGCCCCTTACCAAGAGAAGAGAGGACACCTCCTGTGAGGAAAATATAACGTCGCGAAGAGGTTTTATTGCAATGAACCGACGTCGCCGTGTGATGTGAGCCTTGGGCAAAGTCTTTGCTTCTCATGGGGCCTTATTTTACCTTCGAGCTTGATTTATGCCAAGGCAGCCATCTGACTAGCGAGCAGAAAAGACATTGACTCTCCCCTGAGGG
>CAYTIT010000100.1:0-5813 GCA_964437975.1 uncultured bacterium | reverse complement strand
CACCGAGGTACTCTTCTGCTGTCGCTTTGAGCTTTTTTAAGATGGTGGCGGCAACTTCTTCGGGAGTCAAGACTTTCCCATCGACCTCAAAGGCGGCATCGCCGTTCTCTTTAGCGATCACTTGATAGGGAACAGTTTGAACTTCAGAAGACACTTCGTTGTGTTTGCGTCCGATAAAGCGCTTGGTAGAAAACAGCGTTTTTTCGGGGTTGGTCACGGCTTGGCGTTTAGCGGGAATACCGACGAGGGTTTCGCTCTCTTTATACGAGACAATCGAAGGGGTTGTGCGCGCCCCTTCTGCGTTGACGATGACCTTAGCAGAGCCACCTTCCATGACGGCAACGCAACAGTTTGTCGTACCTAGGTCGATGCCAATGACTTTACCTTTGTGTTTTGTTGTCATGAACGTTCTCCTTCTTCTTCTTCTTGATTTGAGTGAGAGTTAGGCTGCTCTTTGTCGCAGCTTTCTAAAGGGGGGGGGATGTCGCGCGCATGTTTTGCTACCTTAACGCGCGCAGGGCGCAAGATGCGCTCGCCACATTTGTATCCCCGTAAAAATTCTTGTAAAATCGTTCCCGCTTGATGGTTTTCAGTCTCTTCAACTTCGATCACTTCGTGCAGGTGAGGATCAAAGAGGGCTCCTTTTGACTCAAAAGGTTTGACTTGATGACTTGCGAGAATCTCTTTAAATTGAGTGAGGATCATTTCGAATCCCTTAGCCCAGTTTTGCGTTTCTTCAGATGTTTGTGAAACAAATCCCATGGCGTTTTCAAAATTATCAAGCGGCATTAAAAATTCCCGAATGACATTTTCAACGGCAAAGCGCGTGGCGTCGTGTTTGTCTTTTTGCATCCGTTTGCGTGTGTTTTCTGTGTCGGCGAGGAGCCGCAAATATTTGTCTTTTTGCTCTTGCAGCTCTTGTTTGACCTGCTTGAGTTCATCTTGAGAAGCTCCAGTGCTTTCAGCCGCAGACGGGGGGCCGTCTTTAGGGTCTGATAGAGCGTCTTTCAGTTGGCTTTTGTCTTCATCCATGAAGGTCTCCTACGGCGTTTGAGGAAGTCTTATCTTCGAGCGTTAGCGCGTCGACCTGATCGAGTCCCAAAGAGCAATTTTCTTGAAGATCGATGTGTTGCATCGAAGGTTGGCGGTAACGCAGTTTGTACTTGTACAGATTTCGGGTTAACGCTTCGCTGAGAAACTGCGAAAAAGCGCGCATGATTCCGAAAAGTTTGGGGTAAGAAGACGCAATTGGCTTTAAAATAGCCATCGCGCCGACGGGTTTGTTGTGAATCTTATAAGGATAAGCGATGACACTGGTCTGAGCTGCTGCTGTTTGGGGCAAATCAAGGTCGTGGCCGATCCAGTATTTAAGGGTAACGCTTTGCAAGCACTCGCCGAGCATTTTGTGCATGTAGGTATTATTTTCAAACAGGGATAATCCGGTCGCGATAACAGAAGCGTCGCGGAACTCAGGGCAATGAAGTAGTTTTGAGAACCCTGTTTTATAAAGGTCTTGCGAACTGAAGTGGGCATAGTTCACAATATAGCGAAGAAGGAGCTCGTTGTACCATTGCGTGGCGAGCAACTCCTCTTCAGCGGATAATTCGGGGCAGTCAAGCCCTGTCAAGCGAAAGCGAAAATAATCTTCAATGCGACTTAGAGCAAAGTGGCTGAGCTTTTTGGGGCGGTAGAGAATCTCAGTGCGCACAAGGCCAAAGCTCGTTGTCAGGGCGCATAAATAGCGCTCGTGATCGATGGCGAGAAGTTTAATAGAGGTGATGAAGTCTTGGTCAAAGCGGGGCGAAGAGATCAGCGCTGCACCTTGGGTTAAATCGCTTAGAAGGTGAGCTGCTTTTTCGAGGTAAGCGGCAACTTCGCGTGTATCGCGGTCGAGTTCGCTTTTTAAAAGGGCGAGGGTATCTTGGTCAACACCTTGGGCATCAAAGTGGTGGTTGGCATAAAATGCGTAAGCTTGAGGTGTCGGAATGCGGCCGCCAGACGAGTGATGCTGGTGCAAAAACCCTTGTTTTTCAAGCTGAACAAAATAGTTCCGAATCGTCGCTGAGCTGACATGGCTAAAGCCGTGCTCGCGCAGCGTATTTGAGCCGATAGGAGAGCGGGTCAGCAGATAAAGATCGATCAGTCCTAACAGGACAGCTTGCTCGCGATCTTGACGTTGCTTTCGTCTTGGAGCCATAAAGTGCACAACCTTGGTAACGATCCAGTCAACAAAAAAATTCACTGGAGGTAGACCTTTCTTTTTAGCGGTCGAACTAGACTATACCAAAGAAGAGGGAACAATGCAACGAAATTTAGCACTTAACTTAGGTGACTGCTTAATTTAGCAGATGATAAATTTTTTAATCACCCAATTGTGTAAAAAAAATTGTCTACCGCTGGTGTAAGGATCCTTTTAAAGAGAGGGGTTGATCGTGGGATCAGTGGCGATAAGGGGAAGGACATCGACCACAGAGGGCGACCACAGTAACCCTTTCTTATAGACGAGCTGTGACGCAAGGTAGCAAGCGATCATCGCCTTTTTGTGAATAAGGGGAATTTTTTCGAAGATCTGGGTGCGGGAATGCTGTCTTAAAAAAGGGGGGCAAAAATTCACCAGCGCGCGGATGAGAGGGTCCTCGGGATGAAAGGAAAGGAGGGCTGCATCGAGATAGTCGAGGATTTGGTAAATGTAGGTGTTGATTCTCTCTGAAATAAGCTCAGAAATATCTGTTAGATAGGCCTTAGTTTCAGCAAAGGTGTCGAGAAGCAGGCGGGCTTCACTGCGCGCTTTTTCAGCAATGACGTCGAGAGTTTGATCCATCAAAATATCTTTATTATTTAAAAACTCTTCGCTAGACAAGGTTAGGCTAAACAACACCTCCATCGACGAGCTGATGACGCCCCCTTTATTTGCCGAGCTATCTTTAATGATAATAACGCCGAGATCTTCGAGTGCACGCCGAGCCTTGGGTGTGAGATAGAGGTTGGCTCCTTCGACAATAGCACGAGCTGTTGGCTTCCCTTCTTCGTCGAGAAAGTCGGTGTAGTTATTGTGGTGTAATGTCCGCGGTCGCCCGCCTGCGGGAATAAAAATGTCAGTTTTTACTTGATGCAAGTTGTGGCGAAAGAGGTTATTCATCTCGCTTCCAGAAAGCCATTCCTCTTTAAGTTTGCGTCCCTCTTTGCGCGAACAAAGGGTTTTTTGGGTATAAGAAGTTTCTGCTTTTTTCGCGCGTAAGTTGAGAAGGTAACCGCCATCGGAAAGAGCTTGGGGAGGGTAGGTCGCGATGGGTTGCGTTTGATGAAAAAGTTCTTCGAGAACCTCAAGGTTGAGCCCCTTAGGATCAAAAATTGTTCCTGAGACGTCAGTAATAGCGAGGAGCTTTGCCGTTGAGGGAAAGTCGCGCTTGAGGTTAAGGATTTGATTGCCAGCGACATCGCCGTCAGGGCCGCCTGAGATTTTCACGGTAAAAGGTTCGTTTTCCGGGTCGATTTTGAGAAAGCGCAGCACCTCTTTCATATAGACATTCACACCAAAAGAGGTCACACCATACTGTTTATGGTTAATCCCGATGTGAGGTTTGCTAGAGATGAAAGCAACGCCCGGCTTGTAGTGACACTTCTTGCTGTAAGCGGCGATCCATGTGATCATCGTGTTGTGCATAGTTTCGTCGGGACCGATATAAAGAGATTCCGGCTTTTTCCAGTAATCGACGATATTTTTAGCGCGCAAGCTGCCGTCATCATGGCAATTGACTAAAGTCACAAGGCTATGAATAAAATCGCGCTGTGTTTGGTAGAGGTAGTGCTCTTTTTGCTCTTGCTCAAACTGTTGCAGTGTCTTTTCAATCAGCCGCTTGTCTTTGCCGGCAACTGTAAGCTCTTTGCGGTAAATCTCAATTTCGGAAAAAAGGTGGCTATGGGGTTCGAGAAAAATAATTCCCTTAGCGCCGCCTTCGGGAATATCTTTATTTTTCTTTTGTTGGGTGTAGGCGAGGTTATAACACTCGAGAAAGACAGAACCGCGCTCTAAAAGCATCCGCTCTTGAGTTTGGGGAAAAACCGTGCGCAGCCCGCCGCGGGCAAGATCTTTAAAGCGGATATGGAACCCAATAAAATGCATGCCGTGAATGAAGAAAATCGCAAACGGATTTTCCGGAAAGAGGCTCGTTTTGTCATAAGGAACTGCATCGAGGTAGCTTGGGTCTAAACGGAAGCTCAAGGCGCTTTTGTTGTTGCGGTAGAAATTGGTCTTAACGCAAAACTCGATAAAAGAGGCCGCTTGCGTCAAGATATTTTTATGGCAAAGGTCGGCAGGTTCATTTCCCGTATCAAGCTGATCTATTTGCTTAAGTAGGGTTTTTCTCTCTTTTTGATAGGTGGTTAAATCGGCATGGGAAAAGTGGAATTTGCATTCGAATAACTGGCAAATCAGCAAGGTCAACTTGGGGTGGCGCTGAAATCCTTGTTGAATGGCTTTTGGGGTGTAGATGTTCGGGTCGATGTGAACAAGAGTTTGGTGGATAAAGTAGGTAAGTGCGCGCAGAAAATGGCCGATCGTGCCGCGGATAAAGCGAGTTTTGACAAAGTACTTTTCAATATCGTCGTCGTCGGGAAAGTATTTGAGCATCACAAGCTCGCGCAGAAAATCATCGAGATCGGTCTCTTCCCATGCCGCTTTCCCCTGTATTCCGTGGAGGCCCATCGACATCACAAGGATACTTTCAGGGCTGTAGGGATCAATATAGGTGGCATTGACATGAGTCATTGAGAGGTTGTGGCGGTAAATGAGTTTAGCGAGGCGAAACAAGAAACGGTATTTCGGGACATTGCGCCAGGCAAAGACGAGTCGAAGCGAAGGTGAACCTTTTTCTTTTTCTTCCCAATCATGTTGGCGCCGCACTTCATATTGGCAGTAATCGCGCGTGCGAGCGCGGAAAAGCATCGACAAGGCAAGGGCAAGCCGTTCTGTCGACAGCGCTCTGAGAAAAAGAGGGTCTAGACTGCAAATCGTTGCTTGGAGAGCCTCTTTATCGACCTCAGGAGCGATCTTTTGCACTTCGGCATAAATAAGATCGAGTGTTTCTTCGGGGAAAGTCGCTGCGCACTGAGGCGACGTTGAAGCTTCTTCCAAATGCGTAAAATGGATGATAGCAATACGGAGACATCTATTGATCTCGGGAAAAGGGGGCGGAGCATTCGATAAAAAGGTTTGGTAATTTTTAATGCCATACAAGTTAAAGTTGCGCAAGACTTTCATATCGACTTCAGGACTGTCTAGTGCGAGGACAAAGGCTCTATCTTTGAGCTCGACTTTGCAAAAGTAGTCTTGGAGCGAAAACCCCATTAAGTAGTGAGCGATCAGGGTATAGTGTTCTTCAGTGATCTCTTTAAAAAACCGATCGGGCATGTGTTGCTGAAGCCAAGTATAATAAAGGTCAAATTGGTGGCTTTCAGAGCGGATCGCTTCGTGTTTGGCAGCTGTATCTTCCTCATCAGGGCGTTGCATAGGGCTCTTGCATTTAAGAATCACTTCACTTTGCATATAAGAGGTTGACGCATTAGAAAGCAAGATGTGTCAAAGAACAGACTGTTTGGATTTTCATCTCCATCTTGGTTGTCGGCTGCTTCGCCGATAAAAAATCGCCGCGCGCTGGCTGTGCGCTCAACTCTCGACTCTTGAATCGCGATCGTTAAACCATCGGGCCTGGTCAATTGATTCAACAGGAAGTATGACGCACCTATCCGAATAAGTTCTCCTTGCTCATCACTGAGTTGTTGAAATTCTTTAGCCATCATTTCCTCCTGGTTAG
>CAYTIT010000099.1:0-5814 GCA_964437975.1 uncultured bacterium | reverse complement strand
GTTTGATATGAAATGCTGTTTTTGAATTTTTAACAATAAATTAATTTGAATTTTATACCGATCGCGATTCAAGAATCGGTTGTTTGCCTTTGCCCTCATCTCTATCTTGTTTACCAGCTGCATCGCCGATAAAAAAATCGCCGAGCGCTAGCTGCGGCAAAACTTCCGACTCTTGAATCACGATCGGTAGACTCCTTCGGAAACGATCGAGAAGACTAAGGCTTGCACCGTTCCAAAAACGAGCACTTTCGGATCTTTGCTGATTTTTTTCAGAAAATCGGGTTTTTTTGACTGGCAATCTTTCTGCTCGCCTTGTCTTAGGTCGCTCTGCGCCAAGGCATTTTTTGGACTAGGGAATTTTTTTGAGCTTGGCGTACTTGCCGACGAGCGAACGCATCACATCGAGGTTAGAAAAGTGGATGTCATAGGTTGTGCCAAACGACGTTTGGTAGATTTTTTGAATCGTTCCGCGGCCAAAATCGCGATGAACGACAGTAGACCCTAAAACTAGGTCGCTTTCGTTCGACACACCCTCTTCTTCTGAAACGTGGCTAGTTGGGGTGAGCTGAGAGCAATAATGTTCGGGGATTTCCTGTAAAAAGGGACTAGGACACATCATTTTGACAGCTCCCCAAAGCGAGCGGAACGTCGCACCCGTGAGGTAAAGACGTTGTTTAGCTCGCGTCATCCCGACGTAAAGGAGGCGGCGCTCTTCTTCCATCGCCTCTTCAGAGTCTTGCGCATTGGTATGGGGAAGGAGCCCTTCTTCTAGTCCGACGACAAAGACTGTATGAAATTCCAATCCTTTTCCATTGTGCAGTGTCATCAACTGGACAGCAGAAGCTTGGCGAGAGTGATCTCCTTTTGCTGTTAGCGCAAGTTCTTCAAGGAAAGTTGTCAACGAGCCCGAAGGGTTCTCTTCTTGCCATTCAACCCCTTTGGTAACTAAGGCGTCGAGGTTTTCGCGCCGATCTTCATAGGTTTCGGGGTCGTCTTTTAAATAGGTCAAATAATCAAGGCGTTCAATAGCGTCGGTGATCAGTGTCTTCATTGGAGCGCCTTGACGGATCTCTTTTTTAAGATGGTCGATGATGTTGAGATAACGCTCGAGTCCTTGGCGCTGCTTAAACGAGAGTTTAAAAGGCCCTTTAGCGGCAAGAAGAGAGCGACAAAAAGGGAGAATAGGTAAAGAGGTTTGCTCTGCAGCCGTTTGCCATTTGAGAAGAGTCACAGGGCCAATGCCACTTTTTAAGAGGGCGATTGAGCGAGAAAACGACAGAAAATCAGCATCTGAAACGACAAGGCGCAGCAAAGAGAGGATATCTTTAATTTCGCGGCGCTCGTAAAAAGAGATATTGCCGACAATCGCGTAGGGGATATGGAGCTTAAGCAAGGCATCTTCGAGGGCGCGCGATTGGGCATTTGTGCGGTAGAAGATAGCGCAGTCGCTTAAAGGAGAAGAGCCTGTCTGGACCACCTCGGCAAGCTCAGTCGCGACAAAATGAGCTTCTTCTTTTTCGTTATGCGCACGATATACTTTGATTTTTTCCCCTGGCCCTAAAGCGCTCCACAGCTTCTTTTCATAACGGGTGTTGTTATGTTCGATCAAGGCGTTAGCTGCTTCTAAAATCCGCGTCGTGCTGCGGTAATTTTGTTCAAGAGAGATGACTTTAGCGCCAGGGTAATCGCGTTCAAAGTCAAGAATATTGCGAAAATTAGCGCCGCGCCACGAATAAATCGACTGATCGGGATCGCCGACAACAAAGAGGTTGTGGTGGGGCTTGACAAGGAGCTTAGTCAAGAGATATTGGGCTTTATTGGTGTCTTGGTACTCATCAATGCAAAGAAACGACCATGTTTTTTGATAGAAGGCTAAGATGTCGGGGAACGAGGAAAAGAGGGTATAGGTCAAATAGAGTAAATCGTCAAAGTCGACGGCGTTATACTCTTTGAGTTTTGTTTGATAAAGCGTGTACATGTCGCGGCAGACCAGGTCGACCTCAGATGAGGATTCAGCGAGAAAATCTTCGGGTGGACAGAGGGCATTTTTTGCCGTTGAGATCGCCGCTTTGCATTTTTTTGCTTGCCCCTTGTCTAGTTTGTGCCCTTTAAGAGCAAAACACTGTTTGAGCAGGTGTAAACTATCTGCTGCATCGTAAATCGTGAAATCGCTGGTGTAGCCGAGCGCGGCAATCGATTGACGCAAAATGCGGGCGCCTAAAGAGTGAAATGTGAGTGTTGAAACAGATTGATGCGCCAGGGCTTCAATGCGCCCGCGCATTTCATTCGCGGCTTTATTAGTGAATGTGAGAGCGAGGATTTCCGATGAAGGGATTCCTAACTTAAGAAGGTGGGCAATGCGGTGCGTGATCACGCGCGTTTTGCCAGAACCTGCCCCTGCAATGATCAACATAGGGCCTTCAATATGCGAAGCGGCAAGCTGTTGCTGTGGATTTAACGTTCCCATACAAAGCGAGAAAGCAGTTAGATTATCGACGCTTGATTATCGGCGATTAGCCCTTTTCTTTTCGCCTCTTTTTTTTGGCAAGCTTTTCTACCCCCTATCTTCCTTCAGGGAGTGGGGCGCGTGTCTTCTCTAAAAGCGCCAGTTGAAATTCAAGTTTCCTTCTTGAATGTTGTTGTGATTGCCCACAGTGGCTTCGTAGCCTAAATTCAAAGAAAAGCTCGCTTGATAGGCTAAAATCAGCTCGGCACCTAGTATGAGTTGGTCTGTTGACCGGTGGTAGCTTTGGACGGTAAAGTGATCTTGACACAGCTCTTGTTGATAGAACCTCGCTAGATAACGGCCATGTGTTAGAGGAATATTCCTGAGCCATCCAATGTATAGATTAGGAGAGATGCACGTCATTTTTGCCTTCATCTCTTTTAAAATTTTTACCACAACTTCTGAGCGGAGAAAAGCCGAGTGGTTATGGTCCACAGAAAGATCAATCGAACCGGCGCCATATTCTTGATAGCCATTTTCAAATACATTTAAATAGTCGACTGTAACTGTGGGGATAAGAAACAAGTTTTTTTGAAAGGCATTGGGGAATTTTAGCTTGACGCCTCCACTTATTTCGCCGAGACAGTCCCAGCTTGTGTGGTGGTTTTTCGCTTTTTCGTTAACAGTTGAAAAGGCGATTTTTCTATTGACTTTGTAAAAAGAACGGGCACCTACGAGAGAGAGCCCAATATACCCGCGTTCACCAAGGTAGCCGATAGAAGGGCCGAGATAAATAGATTGGATGTGAGCATTTCCTCGATTTTGGCTCCAGTTAAGGTTGGAGTGGGTGTAGCCCATGCCTGCGCTTACAGTGAAACATTGTGAAAAAAGATGGCCAAAACCAGTTGTTACGCCATACGTGCTGTTGTGAAAAGGGGTTTGATCTTCTCGCTCGTTTTGTTTGTAGTAGTAGCCAATGGGGTTGACCCACACCATATGGTGATAAGAAGAAGATGGATCTTTACATGTGCGATAGCAAGGAGTCAGGGCGTTATGGTCATAAAAATTTTTCGTTCGATTCAGAGATTGCCCAATGCGGGCACTTGTTTGGAGGCGGGTCAAAGCAAGCCCCCCAAACTGTTGCGGGCCAAGTTGCAAAAGTCCTTGAGTAAACTCATCTGGCGGGAGCTTGACAAGAGCCCTTAAAATGGGAACGAGATCTGGCGAAGGAATTTGGGAACAAGAAAATAAATAATTCGCGATGCTTTGCGCGTTTCCGTCGAGGGAATCAATCGAGACAGGTAACACAGCTTCTGTGAAGGGGATCACGATTTGGACGGCATTAGGCAGATAATTTAACAAAAAGTCGAGCGGATGGTTTTCGAGGAGTTGATCAAATTGCCCATTTATTTCACTAGCTTCGATAAACGTATATATCGTTCCCGCTGTATACACTCCAGGCAGTGGATTGAGGATGACAGAACCATCTAAATTTGCTGTTCCCGAAATCAGTAGCCGATCTGAAATAGCGGGAACATCGTCTATCTCTATCACCAGAAAGCCATCATTGCTTTGATTGTAGTCTCCATTGATCGTTAATGTGCCAATAGAGGCTCCTGGAATGACCATTCCATCATTTTGCAACGGGCCCATCGACCCATTTCCACTGAGCAACCCCAAGGTGTCGATCGTCACAGGAGCAAGAAGCGCTCCATCGACAATCACCGTTCCCTGCTGAACCATGAGCTCCCCTGTATAAGGGCTCGCAGCGGTTAGCAGAAGTGTTCCACTTCCTGTTTTGTTCAGTGTTCCAGTTCCCGAAAGAACGCCTTGGTGAGTCAACGTCCCGGTTGCTACGTCGATCGTTCCAACCTCTGTTATCGTCGTTGGGTGGCTGATAGCAAAAGTTTCAGTGACTGCAAGTGTTCCCCCAACAAAGATAAGGTCGCCCTTCTCTCCTAAGTTGTCGTTTGCGTCTATACAGAGAGTGCCCGTTGCGAGAATTGTATTTCCAGTGTAGGTATTTGAGCTCGAAAGGGTGAGTATCTGATCACCCGTTTTGATGAGCCCCCCTGTTCCGGAAATCGTTCCGGAATAAGTTCCACCCGTAAGCTGCAGCATATTCTCATGAAGCACAACCTGGCCTGTTCCATGAAGGGTGCCAATTGTTTTTGTCCCAGCTCCACTTTCAATTTCAAACGACCCTCCATGGATCGTCAGATCGCTTGCATTTCCCAACGTGCCACTTCCCGATAAGCGCACTACCCCCTCTTCGATCACAGTGGGCATGGTGTAGGTATTTGCTGCTGCGAGATCTAACGTTCCACTGCCCAACTTGCTAAGAGAACCTTTGTCACTGCTGACAACTCCATGCACCGTCACAGTCGCTCCAGCTTGTACGGAAATCGCACTTGCTTCTGTGAAAGAAAGGTCTTTTGATGTTGCAAAGGTAGCTGTTGCCTCAAGTGTCCCTCCGTTGAAATTCAGCGGGCCTGTTCCCAAACAATTGTCGGCGTCAACACTGACCGTGCCACCGGCAATGTCGGTGTGTCCTGAGTAGGTGTTCACTGCGGCCAAGATCAACGTTCCTTGTCCTTCTTTTCTTAACACTCCCCCTACCCCTGAAATGGGTGTAGGAATCGTGAAATTATCGCCAGGATCCACTTGAATAGTTCCAGAAGAAGCAATTTGAATAGCGCGAACTGTTGATGTCAAGGTGGAAGTGGGACAAATCCCCCCTCCGTCAAGAATGAGCGTATTCGTAAGAGGCCCTAAATTATCATCTTGAGAGAGGCGAATCAGCCCGCCTAAAACAACTGTCGAATCGCCGTAGGTTTGCGTCCCAGCAGTTGAAAGGTCGAGCATTCCCTCCCCCATTTTTCTCAAGCCGCCGCCACTTCCTCCTCCTACGCCTTGATCGCTTTGAATCGGGTGGGTCAAGACAAAACTTCCCGATGAGATAGTGAAGGTAAGCGTCCCTCCAGACATAAGAAAAATATCTTGTCCTAGAAAGAGGCCGTCGCCCGCATCTGTGTTAGCTGTTGCTAATCCCGGTTGAATCGTGCTTCCAGTGATATGGGGATCGACTAGTGTGAGATGCCCTTTATCGTGAATCATGATGCTTCCACCAAAACAGAGAAAATTCAAAGGGGGAAAGTGAGGGGGCAGCTTCTTGTCCTGCCTTCTTTCTCCCAGCTTTTGTTTTGAGTGGGCTTGCGAGAAGGTCCTGTTTCGCCTCTATTACGTAGTACGAATCTCTATGGTGAAAGACAATAACCGCGGCCTTAAATACCGACGAGACGAGAGGGGGAACCGAAGGGAAAAGGTGCACTCGGAAAAGGGGTTTCAAATTTCAATTCCAGTGGAAT
>CAYTIT010000098.1:0-5857 GCA_964437975.1 uncultured bacterium | reverse complement strand
CTTTTAAGGGGTTAGCTTGAATTGCTGTCTTCAGCCTTAAGGACTTCCATGAAAGCAGACTGAGGAATGGTGACTTTTCCGATCTCTTTCATCCGCTTTTTCCCTTTTTTTTGCTTTTCCCAAAGCTTGCGCTTGCGGGTGATATCGCCGCCATAGCACTTGGCGGTGACATTCTTGGAAAGGGCCGGGAGCGTTTCGCGGGCGACAATTTTGCCACCAATCGCGGCTTGAATAGGCACCTTGAACTGTTGGCGGGGAATGACATCTTTAAGCTTTTTGCAAATAGCGCGCCCTTTAGCTTCAGCTTTTGAACGCGGAACAAGGCACGAAAAAGCGTCAACAGGCTCGTCGTTCAAGCGAATTTCAAGCTTAATGATAGAGCCGGGTTCATAGGTGGCAAATTCGTAGTCAAACGAGGCATAACCGCGCGTTGCTGATTTGAGTTTGTCGTTGAAGTCGGTGATGATTTCATTCATTGGAAAGCGGAAGGCGAGGAGGAGTCGATCGCCAGGCATCGACTCTGTTTTTTCGAGGATGCCCCGTTTTTCTGTTCCCAGAGCGAGAAGGGCACCTAAAAATTCTTTGGGTGTCATAATGTTGGCGCGGACCCAGGGCTCTTCAATGCAATCGACGAGGATGGGGTCGGGATAGTGCGCGGGGTTATCGAGCTCTTTTTTTTCGCCACTTGAAAGGGTCAATTTGTAAACGACACTAGGCGCTGTTGTGATGATGTCAAGGTCAAACTCTCGTTGGAGGCGAGCGACTGTGATTTCAAGGTGCAGAAGGCCGAGAAAGCCACACCGAAAGCCAAAACCGAGGGCGAGGCTACTTTCCTGTTCGACATGTAAAGCTGAGTCGTTGAGTTTAAGTTTCGCGAGCGCTTCGCGTAAATCTTCAAAGTCAGCGGAATCGACCGAGTAGATGCCCGCATACACGACGGGTTTAATGACGCGAAAACCAGGTAAAGGCGAGGGGCATCCAGAGCGGAAGGTCGTCACAGTATCGCCAATTTTGACATCAGAAGGAGCTTTAATATTGGCGACAAAGTAGCCCACTTCTCCAGCGTTCAAACGGTCTACAGGTTGCTCTTGAGGGGAAAAAATCCCAACTTCGAGAATGTCGAAATTTTTGTCGCTTGCCATGAAACGAATCGCTGTTTTTTTTGTCAGCGACCCGCTGATGACACGGACGTAGACCATCACACCGCGATAAGGATCGTAGTGCGAATCAAAAATCAGGGCTTGCAGCTCTGTTAGGGCGCTCGGTTGAGGTGGGGGGATATCGGCAATGATCCGCTCTAAAATGGCGTCGATGCCCTCGCCTGTTTTTGCTGAGCACAGGACGGCATTATGGGTGGATAGTCCGATCACCTCTTCGATTTGTTCCATCGCCCCTAAAGGATCGGCAGTTGGGAGGTCGATTTTATTAATGACGGGAATAATTTCAAGGTCGCGCTCAATCGCTAAGTGGACATTGGCAAGGCTTTGCGCTTGGACCCCTTGGACAGCGTCAATAATAAGGAGAGCGCCTTCGCAGGCGGCAAGCGAGCGAGAAACTTCATACGAAAAATCGACATGTCCTGGGGTGTCGATAAAGTTCATTTGATAGGTATGCCCATCTTTTCCCTTGTAGTGCATCCGTACGGGGCGGGCTTTGATCGTAATTCCCCGTTCGCGCTCAAGTTCCATATTATCTAACAGTTGTTCTTGCATGTCGCGCGAAGCAACGGTTTGGGTCAATTCGAGAAGGCGGTCTGAAATTGTAGATTTACCGTGATCAATGTGGGCGATGATCGAAAAATTGCGGATAAAAGAGCGGTGATTATCAGGCATAGAGCTTGGTATTTAAAAGTTAGTTAGGTGCATTTCTCTACAACAAGGTCGATTGAGTTGTGCATTCACACTCATTCATTTGATGAGAAAGAACACAAGGTAAAGAAAAAATGCCTTTTCCGCAAGAGAGTGCAGAAGAGGCATTTTCTTTGCTTGAAAAAGAAGTAAAACGAGACGTTTAGGTTGTCGTCGCTCCTTGAGTTTCTGCAGCCACTCCGGATGCAGGTTGCAACTCTTTGTCTTTTTCGCCTTCTTGGGGCTTTTTCTGCGTCAATCTCAAGAACTGCTTATTGAGCGAGCGCACCGCGGTGAGCCAGACCCCAATGATGATAAAAAGGGTTCCAGCAACGTAGGGAGTGATAGCTCCAACGGTTCCAAAGAAGAGCAAAAAGACCTGTTGAATGATCGATCCACCCGACTTTCCAAGGCGAGCGCCAATAACGTCGACAGCGGCTTTTCCTTTGACCTTTTCCTCTTGGTTAAGGGGGATGTAAGACATCTCTTTTGTTGGGTCAAAGAAAGAGTATTTAGCCGATTTACTCGATACATTTTGAATCAGGCCAAACATCACAGCAATTGTGAGCGGCGATGTTCCTAACGTAGCAACAAGGGCTGTTAGGTTGCCTTGGAAAATGACAAACGAGAAAAAGCCAAGGGCTGTAAGGAAAAGCATAATCGGAGTCACCATGGCAGTTTTGCCCCAGCCAAAGCGGCGAACAAAGTTTCCACTTAGGAGCAAGCAAGATAAGATAGTCACAATCCCTGTTTTTTCAGACAGACCGCCCATGAAAGCGCTGTAGGCGTTAGGGGTAGGATATTTCAAGGAAAGTTGTTGCTTCCAGGTCACTTCTACCAAGTTAATCGAAATGCCGTAGCAAAGGACGAGCAATGCAATGCAGCCGAGGTACTTAGAGCGGATGAGCATCTTGAGACTTTGGCCAATTGAAAGTTTGGGCTTGGATTTTTTTGCTTGTTTTTGGTCTTCAGGCGAGTAAAAACGCGCATCGGTAAGGACATATTTATTGATCCACCAGTAGAGGCCAACGGTCATTGCCCCGGCAATCACCACCATGATTGTCATATAGTTGAGTGAAATTTGCCAAGGATCTCCTGTTGTGATCGCTTCGCGGACTTTGGAAGCCCATGTGATAAAGCGGCCTGAGACAATCATCGAGATGTTGGCAAACATCGTGAAGATCATGTAAAAACGCTTTGACTCTGAAACTTTAGTGATATCGTTCGCAAAGCTCCAGAAAAGAAGCGAAAGAGCCAGGCTACCCCAGAGCTCGGACATGATATAAAAGATCGAAAATGTCCAGTTCCGGATAATGGCAATGAGTCCTTGAAACCCTTTAGGCAAGGCAGTGTCTAGGTAATCACAGAATTGGTGCGGGTGAATCGCATCCCGTAAAGGGTACAAGATGGTCGAAAACACGATAAAAAACCCAATAAAGGGGAGAACCATCGAGTAAAAAAGCGCAGCTTTGCTGAGTTTGTTACTCAACTTTGCATAAAGAAGGGTTAAGAGGATAGCGCAAGGCATGGTTCCCCAAAACTTGAGAAAGGGAATGACGTGCGAGCCTCTTGCTGCAGTGACGACCAATGTATCTTTGGTATCTCTTAGGATGGTATAGATAAAGAGGATAAAAAAGAAAAGAAAGGCCATCGGAAGGAGCTTTTTCAGCTCAAAACGGTGAACGGGCCATAACATGGAGCGCCATTTACCGAATGGTTGTGTCGTTGATGCCATAGTTAAGTCCTTTAAGTTAATATCTCTAAATGAAGTCCAAGGTTTTTTCGCAAGCCATCATGACGTGTAGGTCTATTTTGGCAAGCCAGTGAAAAACACGAGGCCTTTCATTTGAGGGCACAATTTTTACAAATAACACGGTCTTGCTACACCTTGTGGGTGTTTAACCCGACCGTCGACTCGAAACTCCCTTTGAGACTTTTTTCGAAAAACAGATGTCCTGAATCGCCCTTTTTAGTTGGGCGTTCGAAAGAAAGCGCGTACACGAGTGACCAAAGAGCTTTTCGAATCGAGGTCGATAGCACAGTCCGCCGTGGTTTTAAAAAAAACTTTTTTAAAAATCACTAGCTTGGGAAATACCTATTCCCAAAGCCTGTTAATTGTAGCGGAAATTTCAACTCGAATCAAGAGAAATGATTGAGTGGAACTGCGTATGAGCACAACTTAAAAAGTTAAAAAAGTGCTCTATTTTCTAAGGTCGGTATAAGATACGTGAAATCGGCGGCGGCGGCAAGAAGCCACCGAAGCGGCTCAGAGCATGTCGACGCAGATTTCACGCGGAGAATCTTCAAGACAAGCTAAAAAGATTTTTTTTGATGAAGTGTTTCATCGTTTTCGGTAAACATAGCTTGGGCTCCTAGAGCGAGTAGCGACTGTTGGGCATTAATCGCCTCGACATAGGCATTCCAAAGTTCTTGGTCAACAGTTTCTTGTCGCACAGATTGGATCAGCTCGCGTTTACATTGGGCAAGAGACTTTTTCGGGCTCAAAACAGACACCATTTCTTTGTCTCCAGCGAGACGAGCCATGTTTAAAAGGCGCTCGAGTTGGAGTTTTGTAAAGGTGAGATGGCCCTTCTTTTTTCTCGATCCTCGTGCAGCGCGCTGCTTCGGGGGAACGACAAGGGGACGAGATGGCTGAAGGATAAATTTTTCAATGAGAGATTCTAATTCATTAGGCTCTTTGGTTTTCATTTTTTTTAAGGTAAAGTGGTGAATATGACCACCTAGAGGTGCGGGAATGTATTTACAGAGATCAAACTCTTTTGTTGCCCGCACTTTTTTGATAGCTCGAGAAATAGCCTCTTCGAGGTTTTTTGTTTGATCTTTAGTTGTCGAATCCATAGTTATATCCTTAGTTATTTTTTGGAAAAGTAATGTACTACAACCCACTTGCCGGAGAATGTGCACAGCTTGTCTAAACGGGTGAAACATGTGTTTAGGCAAGTCTGTGCAAAGACCTTTTAAGAGGGGGAGAGCCCTTCTAAATAAAAAAATCTTCTTTATTTGGAAGAAGGAGGTCGCCTTTTTCTATTCACTACTTTTAAACTTTCTTTCTTTTCTTTTCAATGATTGTCTCGTTTTTTTTTTGGCGGTTGCATTTAAAATGGACTAAAGAGGGGAGGAAGCCGCCCTAAATTAGGATGAGCTAAGGAAAAATAAGGGGGACCATGATAGTAAGGTTGTAAACATAGTTTATCCTCAACATTCAAGGTCAAGTGTCGAAGGGAGTCAATAAGATCTTCTTATGGCGGTTTATGTTCAGGGAATATTTTGGTTGTTTTATCTATCGATCGCAACTCAAGAAGCGGGAGTTGTGCCATAGCCCTCATCTCCCTCTTGTTTGCTGGCGGCCTCATCGCCGATCAACAATCGCCGAGCGCTGGCGTTGGCAACACTCTCGCTTCTTGAACCGCGCTCGGTGTAGACGGCGTGTTCGACCGGCTGATTTATAGATTCACAGGTTTTTTAAGGGAAAATTTTGAGTTTGTCTTAGGTCGATATTTAGTTTTAGATTTAGAAAGAATAATTATTGGTTCTGTTCCATAGTATAAGCTAATTAAAGAATACTCCATCACAGCGTCAGGGCAAGCATTTTTGTTTAATAAGAAGTAATTTTTTTTCTGGTAAAAATCAAGCAAAAGGTGTTTTTTTTCTTTTTTGTCAAAATACATTCTTCCTATAACTTCTTTTATTTCAGATTTTGTTTCTTTTAAAAATCTTCTTAACCCCCTGTGATTCCCTGTCTCTTTTTTAAAAATCAAATTCAACAGTTTTTTTTCTTGTTTTTGTGTAATTAATTCATTTAATACAGCTGTTGCAAAAGATCTAAATTCAATATGCAAACCTCCATTATTTTCTAGAGAACTTACAGCAACTTTGATGAATTCTTTTATTTCTTTTGGTTTTTTGTTGTTGTTCAGCAAAACATTCATCGCAAAGATATCGGTAAATTTTGTTTTTTTGTAAAAAGAGAAGTCGAAAACATTTTTAAC
>CAYTIT010000097.1:0-5861 GCA_964437975.1 uncultured bacterium | reverse complement strand
CAACAAGTATTGTTAGCTAGCGGTTGACTGTAAGGTTAAGTCTTGTTTAGGACATATGATAACACCGGCAATTTTTGTCTCCCCCTTCATCATGATATCTCAGTTTTATCATTAATTTTTCCAAGCGATGATGACCTTCATAAAGAATGCCTGATCGTCGCTTCACCGGAAAATTTTACATTGGGCAACTTGAAAAGACCGATTAGAGCAGCTCCCAGTAGCTCGTCACAGGTTAGTGGTATCCTGATAGCTGGAGCACTGATGCCATCCTTAGAAGTCCCTATTCAACCTTCTCCACATGCAGTATTACATCACAATCGTGATGCTCGTTACGTCATTGTTATTTGTTGTCATATCCCAAACATGTGCACGTCTAATCTGAATACGGTATTAAATGATATGCGAGCCCTACCCGAGGGATTTAAGAAAAAATGGGGACTCTAGCGAAGAGTTCTTGCTTCTCGTTATCAGCGAATGTTCTCACCCTTCTATTGATCTGTAAGCCAGGAGAATTTTTAGGTTAAGAAAAGGTTCCCAGACTCATAACGACGCAAACCTCGGTAAAATATAAAGAACGCCAGAGCTACAAAAATTCCGGTAGCTCCTACTAAAGCGAAAAGCATGCTCCATGAAAATCTCTTGACGACTTCAACGGGAAGATAACCGATTACCCCAGCTGGAAGAATCGTGAACATGAATACCTGCATTAAACCAGAATAGATATTGACTGGGTAGTGAACGAAGAGAAAAATCGAATCGACATATTTTTTTGATACTTCACCTACACCACCAAACCAAAAACACAGGCTATGAGCAATTGTTGCAATCGCAGTAAAGAGAAGTCCTCCACAAAGAACACCTACAAGTATCATTGGCAGCTGCGTAAGATGCAAATCAGCTAAGAAAAATAAGATAACTGCTGAGAGAATATGCCCCCATCCCTTGGATTGTGACTCAGACCCTAATAGATGAAGGAGGAGGTTTTTAGGTTGGGTCATATAGGGGTCTAAGCCACCTGTAGTGATCTTTTCTGCGAGGACTTTGCTTCCTCCACAACATATCCTTGCAAGTCCGTATCCTCCTCTTACGATAGCCATCATGACCAGGACATCGTCAAAATTCCAATTTCCTACAGTATCGAATTTATCGAAGAAGATCCACCAAATGAGGAAAAAAATTAAATTGTTGCCTATGTTAAGTGCTAGCTCGATAAAAAAGGCTAGCTTAAGACTCACAGAGGCTCTGATACTTGTTGCGATTAAAGAAAAGAAAAAGCGCATCACTAGCCTCCTCCAATAGACATAATTTTCAAACCACGAAGATAGAGGAGTCTAGCTATAATGCCTCCTAGAATGATCCACAACAGTAGCTGAGCTAAAAGCTCAAAGGCAATCACCGGATTGTAATGAAGGGCTAAGGCACTTCTACCACCCAGAATCACTGAAAATGGGGTGTATTTTGCCACCGCTTGCCATGCGGGCGGATAGGCACTCAAAGGAAGGAGCAAACCACCGAGTGCAAATAGAGATTTTTCAAAGATCCATGCCACTGGATCTACGTCATGCATCCAAAAAGTGAGCAAGCCAATAATCATCTTAAGGATAATCCCCAAAATAAGTGCAAGGAGCCCACTGATAAAAACAACAACAAGTCCCCATCCTGAAATGGTAATAGACCCGACAAAACCCCAAGTAAAAATATACGAAATCACACCAAGCACTGCCATGTAAACGAATGCTTGACCACACCCTTCTGCAAAGACGTATCCTAAGTAGGACATTGGACGAGGGATTAAATAGGCAAGTTTTCCAGTGCGGAAGTCTCTTTCGATCACTCTCTCAGTGCGAGGAATAGCAACTAGTATCCATTGATTAAGAGCAATGTACCAAAGTAGTTCTTGAGGATCCATAGTTGTTAATCCTCCACGTCTTGCAATCACTTCCCATAGATTGGCGAAGATGACTAAGCAGATAACCAAAAAAAGTGACAACCCAATGAGCGCCTTTTTATTGCGCCATGTGTGATGACATGAAAGAGAAAAAACTTTTAGATATTTACTCATAGATATTACGGATAATTTCTTCCATTGTAGGGTCTTCAATAGTAACATCTTTAATTGAGCATTTTTTTAGCGCAGCATGTATAACTTGATCGATTGGGGTAGACTTAAGATCGACTTCACATTTGAAAATATAATTGCCATTTTCAAGCACCTCAATCCCCGACAAACCAAGCGACAGCTCCTTCTGATCACTCGTGAGAGTCACAATTTTGCGCTTTACATACTCAGAGCGCAACCTTCCCAAAGGGCAGTCCCGCAAAACTTTCCCACTATCAAGCACGATTACGCGTTCACATACCTGCTCAATATCTGCAGTGTCGTGGGAAGTGAGGAAAAGTGTCGTTCCTTGCTCGTTTGAGATTTGATTGAGTAAATTACGGATCTTGAGTTTTGCTGTCACATCTAAACCAACTGTAGGCTCATCTAAAAACAGAATTTTCGGACTATGCAACAAAGAAGCGACAAGCTCACATCGCATTCGCTGTCCTAGGGAAAGCTTTCGGACAGGACGATACAAAAAATCACCAATCTCAAACACATCGATGAGGTGTTTTAGCTGTTTTTGATAGTCCTCTTGATGGAGCTCGTAAATTTTTGAAAGCAAGTCAAAGGCATCCTGGGGAGGCAAGTGATACCAAAGCTGGCTCCTCTGTCCAAAAACAGTGCCAATTTTAAACCCGAGAGTACGTCGCTCTCTCCAGGGAACCATCCCTAGTACTCGAACTTCTCCTGAGGTAGGATGGAGAATACCTGTTAGGATTTTGATGGTCGTTGACTTTCCTGCACCGTTAGGCCCAATAAAAGCAACCCGCTCACCCTTGTTAATTGCAAAAGAAATAGCCTTAATGGCCATTATATTTTGCTTGCGCGCTCTAAACTGTTTTGTTAAAGTGTTTACTTCTATGCTATGATTCATAGCGCGCTATTCTCTCATGGAAATTGCAAAATGTCAATTTTGGAATTTCTTCTAGTCTTCTCTATTTCTAAATGGCAGGGACTGTTTTCCGTATTTTTTCCATAACTGATCTGAATCTTTGCAAGATGTCCTTACAGATTATGCAGATTTTTATGCACACTAAACACCAATAATCAGCAGCTCCCTATTGATATAGACCCTGAGCTTTTCATGCCGTTAAAAGATGCGAACTGAAGGAGATTCTGTTTAGCACTTGCTCAAGTTTTTGCCAGTCAAAAGTTCTGAATGCGTCCAACCGCCCCCATCCCATTCCTAAGTCCTCGGTTTCCAGCTCGTTTAGACACACTTTCTTAGCCAATTTGGTAAGTGAATAAGTGTGCCTCAATTAGGTTTTGGTACACTCGCGTTTCCAAATCAGATTTTTCAGACCATGTTTTCATCCACATAATGGAGTTTATCGCATGGCATCTATTCACAAACGAAAAAACAACAAAGGAAAGCTAACCTATCAAGTCCATATACGCCTGCAAGGGGTCGCCGTGTCAGACTTGGGGGAAATTGATTTTAAGGCGGCTTACTTGAAATAGAACGAAAAAATGAGAGAGGGGGGTAACAAAGCTCTCAATGTTGGGCAGCCATATCCCAAAAAAACTTATAACCCTTCTCTTAACCCACTATAAAAGCCAATTCTATCTTCTTTAACGCCACCAAATGAGTTTTTTCTCTTTAGTCATCCCTGAAAAATGAGCTTTTTTTCCCACATCGAAGGTGATATTTAAAATCGCAACATGTCTTTTCATGCTCTTGCCATTTTTCATGGATAGGAATCATCCAACCCATAGCAAGCCAATCAGGTTATGACGTAGAGAGCCCCTGATTCATGCATTTGTAGTGGAAATCTTCATGATTGTGATTTCATGATCCCGAAAAGCTCTCTTTTCTAAGATACAGGCTCCTCTTTTTACGTACCATAGCACACTCTCAGCTTCGGAAGTATAAAAGTAAAGGTCGTCATGGCCAAATTTTTTAGCCACGGACAAGGCTAATTTTCCAAGTTCCTCACCTATGCCCTGGTTCTGTTCTTCAGAGATCACAAGAAAACTCCCTCCCCAAATTGCATCTTTGGGAAAATTTGAAAATGCGGTAGAAGAGGCTTGTTTTAAAGAAATAATTGCAACCGGACGATCGTTGTTTAGAACAACAAAGGTAATGGGCAATCGATCATCATTCAAACGACTATGAAAGGAGCGAGAAAGTTTTTTCTTTGTCAAAAAAGGATCATAAGGATGCCATTTCTCATACATCCAGTCGACAAGAGTTGGGATCGTTTCGGAATAATTTTTTAAAACATCCACTTTCATCGAGTGCTGAGAGAAAAACTGCTCGTTTTTTTCTTGAATCGCTCCTTGGATGATCTCGTGCTTTTCACCGTAAGACAACTCAGCAAAAGCAAGATGGAACGTTAAGATAAATAAGCTTAAGACGGTATAAAATCTACGCATAAGATGCCTCCTTGTTGGTATAAAAAAATGTTAGTTTATCTTGCACAGGCAAAAAAAACTATCATGCCCCCCAAAAAATCAGACGAATCTATCCGAATAAATTCCTTAACCAGGTGTAAATGACGCCCAAAAGCGAAAATCCATGCCAAGTGACAGCTAGACGCTCCCATCACAACAACAAACGTCGACATCATCGCTTTAACCAAGCAAAAGCCCTTTCTACTTTCCAGCGTTGTGAAGTGAGTCTGAAGAAGCTACAAACCCCTTTAAAGTCTGGCGCCTACCTGCTTTTGATTTTCCGATAGGGAATCACAGGCAGAATCCCTGCGTTGAATAAGGTTTGACGCGAGCCAAGCGGCCATTTAGCCTTTATCTGCTTCGAGGGCACTCATACGCTCTCTAAGGAGTTGGCAAGGAAGTTGCCTAAGAAGAGCTTGGACTTCCTGCCTTTCATCCCCTTTTGCTCCTGTCGTCGTTATAGCCAATGGACGGCCATTTTTATCAACAAGCAAGTGCAGCAAAACTCCCTTGCCCTTATATCCATGGTCGACTTGCTGTCCGCCTCCCGGGGCAGGGGAAAAAAGAGCCGTCAACAGCCATGTGTGAAAAGTCAACATGTCCTTGCTTTAAACCAACCTGAAGCAGGCCACTCATGACCTTATTGAATACGCCATTCTGGCTCCACCGTTTCAACCAGTCATGGGCGGTTGATTTAGGGACAAATCGATCAAAATCTCTTGGAAGGTCGACCCAGCGACATCCTCGGGTCAAAACAAAAAGTAATGAGTTCCAAACTTTACGAAGGTCGCTTCTAGGAACGCCTCGCTGCGGTGGAAGCTTAAGATCCATCAAGCTATGAATAAGTTCCCATTGCTCATCACTGAGTTGTTGAAATTCTTTAGCCATCATTTCCTCCTGGTTAGACAAAAACTTGGAAGACGAAATAATAGCAAATAAAATATTTATACGGATAGGTTCAAAGGTGTTGGGAAAGTGTATCAGCAAACATTTATAGACACCTATTCAAAGGTTGCGATGTGTAACGCTCTATGATCGAAAGAATGCGCTGGTAGCGGCAGATCTTCTCAATGACAGAGTGATTCCTTTCTCTGAAGAGCAAGAAGTTAAGCTTCTCAGGAGGCTTACCGACCGAGGATCAGAGTATCAAGGCAACAAAGAGCATCACGAATATGCGCTTTATTGCGCTGTTGAGGAAATAGAACACAGCTGCACAAAAGCTTATTCACCTCAGAGCATCTGTGCTGAGCTTTAAGTTGCTCTCGCTCTGTATCTAAAAACATCACGCCCAATAGTTTGTAAAATAAGCAAAATTTTTATCAAGCTGATTCTTCGCTCACAACCGGCATAATAATTAACTTAT
>CAYTIT010000096.1:0-5885 GCA_964437975.1 uncultured bacterium | reverse complement strand
CCCCTATTCCCGAATCGTGGACCAAGAAAAAAGAAAAAGTTTCTAATAAAATTAGTAAAAATGTCGAAGAGTGTACCACAAGGTGCTTAGTATGTTTTTGTAAAAAAATAGGGATGGAAAATAATATAAAAAACTCAAGCAAAGAAGTTGTCGATTTAAAAATAAAATACAAAAATAAAATAAAAGAAATAAACGATATTTTCGAAGAAAAATTTAATAAAAAATCTAAATTAAACAAAAAATCTACATTAAATGATGCTATAACTTTCTCTTCAGAGATCAAAAAAAACATTAAAATTGGAGGCGTCAACGATAATCAAAAAGAATTTGGTTTCCCAGTTTTTATAAGAGAAGAAATTGACGATGAAAAAATATTGAATATCCAAAAGAAAACTGACGAGATCATCTTTCAGATGCGTCTAATTCAAGGCATTAAAAATGGCCCTCTGATGGGAAGTCAAGTTAAAGATTTCATCAACCGCTACTACAAAAGTATCTTGGTTAAGTTTGCTATTAATTCTACGGTTGAAAATGCAGCAGAAATGGTGACACCGTTACTTCTCCAAAGATTTGTTGCTGCAACAATCCCCTTAGCAATTAAATTAACATGTAAAATAGCACTGACGCAAAGCCAAAATGAGAAGGCCAACCACGTTGTGGATTCGCAAGTCATGGAGCAGTTTTTTTCTTACTATGCCGGATTGATTTCTGGATATGTAGGAATGCATTTTATGTCGACATCAGAAAGTTTCAAAGAGTATGTCAATGCAATGACTTATGGGACGCTAGCGTCAAAATTGATGGAAGCTGGCATGCGACTCAAAGGTTGGGATCTTAACAGGAGCTGGAGTGAGTGGGCTGTTGTCGCTAGCACATCATTTATTGCTAGCGTGATTGGGTACAACAAAGAAATTTTTTCGGATATCGTCCAGAGGAAAGTGATTAACAACCAATTTAAAGCTGCAAAAATTCGAGAGTGGGTTAAGTACAATTCAAATTATATGATTTCTCACCAGTTAAAACCGTCTCAGGTGCGTGAATTGCAAAAAAACGTCAAAAACAACTTACCCCAAATCAAAAACCAAATACTCAATATTAATGAAAGAATTAGAGAGCAATTGAACTCAGTTGACGCCTCTAGCGAATCAGACCAGAATCAAAAAAATATTTTGAATATTAGACAGATGTCTGAGCACGTTGAATTTACCCTTAATAACAACAATAACAACAACCAAGATCTCTTGTTAAAGCATATCGATCACGGATTCGACAAAATCCACCTGTTATCGCAACACGGTAACCTCGTGAATAGTTTGGGTGCTCTGGAAACACATATGAATGACATGGGTGTCGATACACTTGGATTTCCTATACGGTTATCCAACCGCTTTTTTTGCCGGATAAACCACCCCAATTACAAAAAAAAGCTCACCATGATCAAAAAAGACATTGGTTTACTCCAAAATGCTAATGGTAGCCAAAAACGAGAGATTCAATCTCGTATTGATCGCTTAACCAGTGCTATGGTGCATTCACTCATCAAAGACTTTCGACTTGACGAAGAGTTTAGAAAACAGGGCTCTATTGAAGCTGCTTTGCCAAGCGTGATGGCCCAGGGCCAAAATTTAGGGCAAGGTTTTATGGCTATGATGAAGGAATTGCAAGAAAGGCTCTATCCGATTTTACCTGCAATGACCAGTCACGAAAAAGAGGTTGTGGAACCTTATATGGAAACCGTTGCTCTTCTATTTGGCGTCGAACTTTTGCTCACGACAATGGCTTTGACAAAGAAAGAGAAAGCAGCGCGACTTCAAATGGTTGGCGAGGTTAACGATCACGACGTGCAAACAGCTTGTAGAAAGTTGATTGAGTGGTTAGTCGAGATACAACCCAGCGCGCATAGCTCAAAGCGATTGAAGGCCTTAAAGCTCTTTTTAAAGACGTTCTAACAACTCAAAAACCATCGATGGGCCTCTTTGCTTTGCTAGCCCAATCGACGTTCTTTTTCTTTGGCTTTCCAGCTAGACCGACCATGATTCTTGCCATCATGGTCGGTATGCCCTATCTCGCCAATGTCAAAAATAGCGGTTGATGTTAAGAAAGAGTTCGTTTGCCGACAACCGCTGCTTCCACTCAAAGCCTCTTACATCAGCCGAGTTACCCGTCTTATCTCGAATAAAAGAAGGCCCCTTAAAGCGGTTTGTACTCAGCCAGCGATAACCAATCTCGAATTTCCAATTGGGGAGGAGACGATAGGCCAACCCAGCCAAGACCTGATACGTAAAGGGGTAGCGCTTGGTGTACTCATTTTCTGAAGCAAAACTAAGAGTGGTGCCAAATGCGTCAGCGTTCGGGGGAAGGCCAGTAGAGCGAAAATTGTAGAGAGTCACGTCCGAAATGCCGACCCCTGCACCGACAAAGGGGTAGAAATAGCTGCCCATGGGACCACTTTTCCAGCGCAAGGGAGCCAACCCACGCCCATTGAGAAAAAGAGAAACGAGAAGAGTTGTAGCGTCGATATTGAAACGGCGCGTTTTTGTGCCGATAAACCCAGGTGAGCTGTCATTTGTGTCGGGTGGGGTTTGGAATTTCGTGTAAGTGTAGTGGGGGCGATAGGAAAGGCTAAGCTCTGCTGTTAGGGCGGGAACGATGTCATAGCCTAAAGCAGCGGCGAAAAGAGGCCTAGTCCCGAAGTCGCTATCATAACCTTGGGTCGCACCATCCCAGAAGGTAAGGGGAGCAGATACACGTGCTGTTGTTGAGAATGAAGCTCCAAGCTCCAGTTTAAGATAGGTTTTTTTCTCTTTTAGCTTTGGGTGTTGGTCAGTGGCAGCTCTAGCTGATACCGCAACCAGCAGCCCTAAGATGGGAATGATGTGTTGAAATTTCATAATCCTCCTGTTGACTTTCAAGCTCTACCGATCGCGACTCAAGAATCGAGAATTTTGCCAAAAACATCTCATACTTGCGAGCGAATATTCAAAAAAAAACATACACAAGACGCGCTTTCACCTCAACCTCTGAAAATGAAGCAACAACCCGCTTCTTGAGTTGCGATCGGTCTATACATAAAGTGATCTCCTTTGTTACGATGGGAGAAAGTTTTATACTAGAGGTTGTCGCCATGTCTGATCACGCTGCAAAAAAGAAAGCTCTCGAACTCGCTGTTGCCCACATTGAAAAGCAATTCGGCGAAGGCGCCATCATGTCACTTGGCGATAGCGCCCAACGAAAAGTAGCAGCGATCCCCACAGGAGCTCTTTCGCTCGACATCGCCCTGGGCATTGGCGGGTTTGCACTCGGGCGGATTGTCGAAATTTACGGCCCTGAATCTTCGGGAAAATCGACACTCGCTCAACACGCCGTTGCCAACTGTCAGAAAGGGGGTGGCGTTGCCGCCTACATTGACGCAGAACACGCCCTCGACCCTTCTTATGCGGAAAAAATCGGGGTGAATCTCAAAGATCTGATGATCTCCCAACCCGATTGCGGTGAAGATGCGCTCAATATCGCAGAAGTTTTAGCTCGCTCTAACGCCGTCAACCTGATTGTTGTCGACTCAGTGGCTGCCCTTGTTCCTAAATCAGAACTCGAAGGGGATATCGGCGACTCTCACGTCGGACTGCAAGCGCGCATGATGTCGCAAGCCTTGCGCAAACTCACATCGACCCTTTCTCGCACAGGGACGTGCGCCATTTTTATCAACCAAATCCGCGAAAAAATTGGCGTCATGTTCGGCAACCCCGAAACAACAACAGGTGGGCGGGCACTCAAATTTTACGCATCACAACGCCTTGATATTCGCAGAATTGGGGCAATCAAAGGGAGCGACAACATCGATATCGGTAACCGTGTGAAGGTGAAAGTCGCCAAAAACAAATTGGCGCCCCCGTTTAGAATTGCCGAATTTGACATTCTCTTTAACGAGGGAATTTCTAAAATGGGATCGCTGATCGATCTCGGCGTTGAACACGAATTGATCAACAAGAAGGGGTCGTGGTATAGCTACAAGGAAACGCGACTCGGTCAGGGAAAAGAAGCAACGCGCGAGGAGCTCAAGAAAAACGAGAAGCTCGCCAAAGAAATCGAAGGGATGATTGTACGCAAAATAACCCAAGCCAAAGAAGCGGCGCGCGGCGCGTCCCTTCCCGCATCTAGCTAACCTCTGAAGCTCCCTTTTTTCCCAGATAGGCTAAAAAATCAACCATCTGATCAAACTCCGGGCTGCGCAACGAAAGCGCTGCTATTTTCCCCCTAAGGAGCTCCATTTCACGTTCAAAAATAGCGTGCGCCCTTTTTTTCCCTAAACACTGCACCGCATTAAACCCCTTATCCCCATCTTCAAAGCCATCGCAAAAGTCGTCTGCAATTTGAAATGCCATCCCAAAGTGAAGCGCTATCTCTTTGACTTTATGAACGCGGCCAAGCCCACCGCCGCCGAAAAGCCACCCAAAAACAAAGGCCACTTCAAATAGCGTCACCGTTTTTTTATAAATAACCTCGCGTACCCCAGCCTCTGTCGAGGGGCGGGTAAAAAGATCGAGAAATTGCCCTCCCGTCGCCCCTAAGATGCCCGCGCAATGCGCTGCATGTCCCAAAGCCAGGGAGCACACCTCATGCGCCCGATCGCACACAGGTGCGGCCGCAAGAGAAAGTACGCGAGTGCCTGCAAAAATCTTTTCATAAGCTGCTGAAATCAACGCATAGCTCGCGAGTAGACTCACAGTTTCGCCAAACACGCAATGCAACGAGGGGTGGTTTCTACGAACATCGCCATTATCCATGCAGGGAAGGTCATCAGCAATCAGCGAAGCGGTGTGAAAATATTCGACAGAGAGCGTCACCTCTTTCACATCTAACCCCCGACCGAGAGCTTTAGCGATCACCATCACCAAAAGGGGACGGATCCTTTTTCCGCCGTTAAATAGCGCATAAGCGCATGCATCGCGCAACCTTGTCTTTTCACCCAGTTGATCGATATGTTCTCTTAAATCGGCCTCAAATCGATCCTGAAGGGGTTTTAAAAGCGACAAGTCAGGCTCTTTTTGTGTTAACATGAGGCAAGCTCCTTTGCACCCACAAGCGCGGCAGAAGCAGTCCAGTTAGAATGTTGCAATGAAGAGCACGCTCGAGACAGCGTTTTTTTGCGCAGTAAAAGTCCAGGGTTGAGAACCGAGTTACACCCTAGTTGCGCATCGTCGCCAATCACCGCGCCAAACTTGTTAAGCCCTGTCTTTCTTTTCTCTGTGCCCCACTGAGCCACGACCTCTTTTTTATCGAGCCGCAAATTAGCGCAAACCACTCCAGCACCCAAGTTAACCCGATTACCGAGAAGTGAGTCACCAACATAATTAAAGTGAGGTGCACACGCGCCGTCAAGCAACACGGCGTGCTTAAGCTCTGAGCAATGCCCTAAAACACACCCATCACCTGCAATCAAATAGGGGCGCACATAAGCTCCATGGCGAATCTGGCAGTTTTTTCCGATCACACAGGGGCCTTCGATCAAAGCGCCACTTTGAACGATTGTTCCCGCACCAATAGAGATTTTTTCGGGGTGAATAAGCGTGACTCCCTGGGGAATGTGTACCTCGATCTTTCCCAGCGAACACTCATCTAAGTAGTTTGTGAGAAGAGCTAGGGCTTGCCAAACTGGACGCGCCTTTTGAAAAAGTGCTCGGTGGGCGAAGGTCGTTAAGTCGAAAAAGTGGTGTGGAAGGGGGACCATGCAAAGGTAGGGTAGGTAAAGTTTTCTTTGCGAGAGTGTATCAAACCGCTCTTTTTTCAAGAACAACGAACTTGACCAGATGAGCTGTTGAACGAAGCCAAAATGAAGCCACTTCACATGGCGCTAAAAAGAGAATAAGAGTATTTATCTTTAGAAT
>CAYTIT010000095.1:0-5926 GCA_964437975.1 uncultured bacterium | reverse complement strand
ACCCTTCAACTCAAGATGAAATGATTCCCTTTGTCATCGAACCTTCTGCTGGGCTCGATCGCGGCATTTTAGCTCTTCTGGTCGAGGCCTACTGCAAAGAAGAGGTCAAGCCGGGCACGTCGCGGATCGTCCTCAAGCTCAAGCCTCACCTCGCCCCCGTTAAAGTTGCCATTGTCCCTCTCGCTAAAAACAACCCCGAGATTGTGCGCGTTGCCAAAGCGTTGAAAACCGAGCTACAACAGCTTGGGTTAGGGCGTATCAAATACGAAGACACAGGCAATGTCGGCAAAGCCTACCGCAGAAACGATGAGATCGGCACCCCTTTATGTGTCACTGTCGATTTTGATACTCTTGAAGGGCCTCACCAAGGCACTGTTACTGTGCGCCATCGCGACTCGATGGAGCAAGAAAGAGTTTCCACGCGCGAGCTAAGCGCATTCATCACCCACTGGACAAAGATTGCCTAGCTAAGCAATCAGGCGCAGGTAAAAGAAGATTTTTTCGCCTCGCTCGCTTTGTTGGCGCTTCGACAAATATGGGCATAGCTCGGCTCCCACATTGTTTGTTCCACAGCTTTGTCGATGTCGGTCGGAGTTTCAAGGGCAACCCCCTCTTCAATAGCACAAGCCGCCACGGCAATCGCTACTTTTTTAGAGACGGTGCGCAACGTGGAAATGCGGGGAAAAAGAGAAGCATAGGGGTTATGGAGGATAGGGGCATGTTGACTCACCACTTCTGCTGCTTTTAAAAACATTCCCTCTGTCACGCGCGTTGCTTTAACAGCGAGGGTGCCAAGGCCAACACCTGGGAAGATATAGACATTATTGCACTGACCGGTCACATAGGTTTTGTCTTGATACACAACAGGATCAAAGGGGCTTCCTGTTGCGATCACCGCTTGTCCTCTTGTCCAACGAATCAAATCTTCGGGAAACGCTTCTGAGCGCGAGTTGGGATTCGACAGGGGAAAAATGATCGGCCGCGCGACATGCTTTTTCATTTCCATGATAATGTCTTCGGTAAATGAGCCGGGTAAAGTCGAGGTTCCGATTAAAATGGTCGGCTTCACGTGCTTGACTGTTTCTAGCAACGTAATCCCAGCAGTGTTATCGACGTCCCACTCTGCAATTTTTTCACGCGGCTGAGCGAACTTTCTTTTCAATGGATCGAGCCAGTCACATCCTGTATGTGCAAGTCCCTTACGACCGAGAACAAAAATCTTACTGCGGGCAACCTCTTCGGAAATACCCCGTCGCTTCATCGCTTCGACAATTAAGTTGGCAATACCAATGCCAGCAGATCCGGCACCAAAAAAAACGACCCGTTGTTCTTCAAGGTCTTGGTCTGTTCCTTCAAGAGCGCTTAAAATCCCTGCCATGACAATACTAGCCGTTCCCTGAATATCATCGTTAAAACAGCAAATGTTATGGCGGTACCGCTCTAAAATAGCAGTCGCTTGATCTTTGGCAAAATCTTCCCACTGAATGAGAACATGGGGAAAACGTTTGGTGATCGCTTGGACAAAAGCTTCAATAAATGCATCATACTCTTTGCCACTTACCCGTTCAGACTGCCAACCGAGGTAAAGAGGGTTGGCGAGAAGCTCGCGATTATTTGTTCCCACATCGAGTAAAATAGGAAGTGTCCGCGCTGGATGCACTCCGCCAAAAAGGGTGTATAAAGCGAGTTTTCCAACGGGAATGGCCATTCCTCCTACACCGAGATCGCCCAAACCCAAAATGCGGGCTCCATCAGTGACCACAATCACATCGACTTGTTCAGCTGGGATATGGCTGACCATGTCTTCTATCCGCTCGCGGTCGGGATAGGCTAAATAGACCCCTCGGTTTTGATTGTAAAGGTAGCTATAGTGCAACGACGCATCGCCTACTGTTGGCGTATAAATGTAGGGCAACATTTCTTCTGCATATTCGGATAGAAAGCGAAAAAACAGGGTTTCGTTTCGATCTTGCAGCGCGGTTAAAAACTGGTACTTTGCTAAGCGTGTTTCCCGCTCTTTGAAGTTGGCATAGCGCCGCTTGACCTGCTCTTCAATTGTCGAAACATGGTGGGGAATCAACCCTTCAATACCGAGTTCACGACGCTCTTCGGCCGTAAACCCTGTCCCTTTATTGAAAAGAGGATTTTTTAAAATTTCATGAGGTGGAAGATCTCCGAGTTCGACGATTTCGCGATCGCCCTCTTTGAAACGGTGCACAGCCATGGAAAAACCTTTTTTTGACGAGGTTGCTTTGTCACAGACCTCTATCATACCCTGCAGGCCTTTTTTGATCAGCAAAAGGGTCGATTCAAGTGAAAATTCATCGATTTTTCAGTCAACTCGTCCGAGAGTTAACATCGAGAGAGGGATGGTAGCACATCCAGACAGGGCACTTAACATCGCGCAAAATGCGATCTGTGACAGGGCTATAGTGACGAGCCGTCACGCGTTGAGGAATAGCTGCTCCTAAGACGACAAGGTCAAACCCCTCTTTAGCAACAAGTTCAAAAACAGCGCCGCTTATTGACCGCGCAGTAATCATTTTCATTTTTATCGGCAATTGAAGCTCGCGCGCAATAGCTTCTGCTCGGTTTAAAACCGCTTCAGCAATCACTGTTTTTGCATAGATAGGAGTATCAAGCGGAAGGGAAAAGGGAATTTCAATGACGTGAATCGCTGTCAACTCGGCGTTGTGCAATTTGGCAATTTGACAAGCAACTTGAACCGTTTCAGTTTCTTTCCCGCCCCGCGTCGGCACGAGAATTTTTTTGTAAGCGACAGAACGGAATTCGGGCATTTTAATTTTTTGAATATGGACCTTGCCAGTCGGTGCGATCCGCTGTTTTTTGCGGTAATAAAAATACATGGCTAAACCCACGGCTACCCAGGCAAATCCAACATAGCGGCCATCGGGTTTTTCAATAATCACAAGAAACCAGGTGGAAAGAGTAGCAACCCCTCCCAAGATAGCCGTTAATGGTAGCGAAACCCGTTTGCACCGAAGGTTGAAAGGAGCTTTAAACGGCCGCTCTGCTTCGGGATTTTTAATCCGTAACCAAATAAGCGATACGTGAGTCATAAAGAAAGCGAGCATCGCCCCGAAATTGTAGAGGTTAGCAAGAAAAGTAATTTTTCCGCGTCTAACAATGACAATGATGGCAGCTAAAACAGCTAAAATAGCCAAAGAGACAAACGGGGTCCGGTACTTCTTGTGCAATCGATAAACAAAGCGCGGCACTTGATAGTTTTCCCCCATCCGAAAAGAAAGGCGCGACGCCCCCATCAATCCCGCATTTGCTGCGACAAATAAAATAATCGCTGCTAAACACCCCACCCAACCACCTAAGAGCCGCCCTGCACCCGGAATTTGGGCGACAATGCCGGCAATCGGATCTTCGAGATAATGGGTCGTCAACTCTTGTGGTGTCATGGCCGACAAAGCAACGATAGCTGTTCCGATAAAAACAAAAAGCAACATCCCCATGGCGAGCATCATCGCTCGGGGCACAGTGCGTGAGGGAGACTTTGCCTCTAAGCTCAATTGGGCCATCGATTCAATCCCCGTATAGGCGACCATGGCCATCGCCGTCCCGCGCCAAAAATCGGGCCATGAAGGCGAAAAAAGAGAACCTGGCACATTGACTCTCACTTTTTGCATCAACTCGGGCACGCGGACAAAATAGGCAATGCCCACAACAATAATCACCAGTTGTGTCACTAAAGTTAGCGTCGTTAAAAACCAACTGACGCGCGTTGAAGATTTAGCGCCAATAAGATTTAGGACAAAAAGAGCACCAATCAAACATACTGTTAAGATGATCTTGTTTTCAGGAGACTTCAACAAGGGAATAAAAAAAGAGAGGTAAGGGCCAATCGAGTAGGAAGAAATAGCTATTGTGACGATAAAATCGAGTAAAAGTCCCCACCCCGCTATAAACGAGACCAGGTCATTAAACACATGGCGCGCAAAGGCCGCCGATCCCCCGCCCCCATTGTGGCGCAACATCGAGGAGAGCTCTGCATAAGAAAGTGCAGTACAAGCAAAGACAAGCCCTGCGATGGCCAAAGAGATAGGGGCCGCACCTAGAGAAAAAAGGGTCGTAATGCCTAAAGCATAATAAATCGAAGAGCCAAGGTCGCCATAACCGACAGCAAAAAGATCGCCTAGACCTAATGTCCGTTTCATCGATCCTTTGTCAATCTCAGAAATGCGCTGTTTTTTTTCGCTTGCCATCCATGCTGCCCTTCCCCTTCATCTCTCTTTTAGATAACGAACCCGCTGCATTTATGCAATAACGTCCTACTTAGCGCGTTGTTTTTCAGCGTTAAGAATAGAGCGTGGCAATTCGAAAAAAACATCTTCCTCACGCGCTACCACCTCTTCTGGTGACAGGGCGCCAAGTTCTTGCAAGCGCGCAATACATTGCTGAACAACAGACTCTGGAGTTGAAGCGCCAGCTGTCACGGCGATGGCCTTCACTTGATCAAGCCACTTTGAGTCGATTTCCGCTGGATCATTAATAAGGTGAGCCGCGACATGGCGGGTGCGCGCCACTTCGCATAAACGGTTTGAATTAGAGCTTGTCTTATCTCCGACGACAAGGACTAAATCAACGCGTTCGACGATTTCCTTAAGGGCTTCTTGGCGATTTGTCGTCGCATAACAAATAGACGAGCTTGGAAGAGTGTGAGCTTGGGGGTACTTAGCCAAAAGAGCCGCTGTTATGTCTTTGACATCGTCCACACTTAATGTTGTCTGGGTGATATAAAAAATCGGTTGGTTGGGACTAAAAGAAAGGCGTGCGACATCTTGTGGCGTTTCAACAATTGTCGTCACCTCTGGTGCCTCACCTGCCGTGCCGATCACTTCGACATGATGTTGATGGCCGATCAAAACAATGTGATACCCTTTAGCGGCAAACCGCTTGACCGCAGAGTGAACGCGGATCACAAGGCCACACGACGCATCGATTTCGATGAGTCCCCGCTCTTTCGCTTCAGCGCGGACTTGGGGAGAAACACCATGAGCCGAGTAAATCACCCGTTGGCCAGAAGGGACCTCGCTCAGGTCTTCGATAAAAACTGCCCCTTTCCTCTCGAGCTCAGCAACAACGTGTCGGTTGTGCACAATATGGTGTTTCACATAAATAGGCGGGCCCCAAAGGTCGAGAGCGCGTCGCACTGTTTCAATAGCGCGGACAACCCCTGCACAGAACCCTCGTGGGCTGACTAGAAACAATCGAATACCTGGTTGCATGGTGCGCCTTTTTACCAAAAGGTGAGTATAGCCTAATCAGAAAGGGAAAAGCAAGACAGCCCCCTTAGACACGCTCGTGATTCAAGAGGTAGGTTCTAAGCAAGGTTAAGGTGCGCATCACTTGGCGCCATGAGTTCAACAGAAAAAAAAGAGTAAGGACTTTGCATCGATCTATTTCGTATCGCATGGAACATAATCCAGCGGCGACTCGCTAAATAACAGTTTTTTTCTGCAATTTTTTCCAATAAAAGATCTAAAAAGCTTTTTTGCGCACGCTTTTTTATAGGAAAAGGGTAAGCTGCACCGCCTTTATCTCCTCCCGATATAGGTTGTTTCGTCGATAAACAACCTGGAGCGCTGGCTGTGGCAACATTCCCACTTCTTGAAGCACGCTCGATGCAAATAATTTTTCTAGATGTTGTGCTTGGTCCATATATAATAGTAATTAGGGGATTGAGGGATTAGGAATAAGGAATTTGCATTACACAATTAACTTAGTCCCTTATTCTCCCAATCACTTCAATATTAAACCTATTCGGCCTCGTTCGAGGTCTAAGGTAGTAATTTCAACGGTAATAATATCTCCAACGGCTACTACATCATGTGGGTCTTCCACTTTTTTACCTTTACCCATTACGGAGATATGAAGTAGACCGTCCTGCTTGACT
>CAYTIT010000094.1:0-6019 GCA_964437975.1 uncultured bacterium | reverse complement strand
AGTATGACTTCAGCGGGAACGTCTCCTTTCGGCGGTGGCGACGGCGGAACCAGCGGCGGCGGCGGCGGCGGCGGCGGAGCTTTCGGCGGTGCGATTTTTGTGCAAGCAGGTGGTGAGCTGATCATTAGCACTCAAATTTTATTTCAAAATAACAGTTTAATCGCGGGCACAGGGCAAAATGATGGGCAAGCGTTGGGGGCAGACATTTTTTTAATGTCGGGTGGAACGATGACCGTTCGAAATTTAACCATGGATTCAGAGGTGCCGACTCCAATTGAAAGCGATAATAACGCTGGGATGGGAGGATCAGGCGGCGGATTAACATTGGATACGGGGAATACAGCAACTTTGACACTGAGGGGAGCAAACACGTATACCGGGCTGACGACAGTTTCAACTGGTACACTTGCCGTTTTAGCTGACAGCTCAGTTGGTGGATCGGTGATCACAGATGTGACGGTAGGTATGGGGGGAACGTTTCAATTTGATAGCGATGAACCTACAAACACCGCCGCGATCACTTTGACAGGTGGAACGTTAGAGCCGCTGAACACCCAAGGAAAACTTTCTGTTTCATCACAACTCATTTCGAGCAGCTCATTTTTTATTCAACAGTCAGGGGGAACACTTGCTTTAAGGGGGGCGCTGGCTGTCATGGACGGGTTTGAGAAAATGGGAGCGGGAGTACTCGATGTAACAGAGGCGACGACAACGAGTTTAAATGGGGATATTACAATCGATGAAGGAACCTATCTGATCGCCGATTTGGGTGCTCTTGGCAGTGGAACGGTTACGTTGGGCGATGCGATGAATCAAACAACGAGCACCTTAGAAGTCGCAGCGTCAATTCCGAATGTGAATCAAACAGTCACTTTAGCGACGGCAGCGGACATCAATTTGGTCAGTGGGGTGACGGTTGGATTTGATAATGCGACAGTCGGTGGAAGTGGACATCTGACAAAAATGGGAATGGGAACATTAGATTTGACAAGCGCAATGACTGGGACACTAGCAGGTGGAGTGACCGTGGCGGCCGGCACACTGATTGTGAATAAAGAAAGCGATTTTGGCGGGGGGTTAACTTTAGGAAGCGGGGAACTTCAAGTCACGAGTTCGTTTTCTACGGCCAACACGGTGACGTTGACGGGAACGGGAGTCGTGACGCCAGACATGGGCGCGACCCTGACATTAACTGGGCAATTTGTTGGCTCTGGCGCGTTGACAAAGAACGGACAGGGAACGCTTGATTTGACCAATGCAATGGCAAACTATGGCGGAGCGCTGGTTCTTAACGAAGGCACCTTGGCAGTGAGTCAACGGGGCGATCTCGGAGGGGCTGATGTGACCATCAGTGGAGGAACATTAGACATAAGCACAGGATTTAGTACCGTGCAGTCTATTACTTTAACAGGAATAGGAGAAATCGCCGTTGCAAGTGGAGAAATGTTGCAGTTTTCGGCAAATATCACAGGAGTCGGAGGGTTAAACTTAACGGGGATGGGGACTGTGCGCATCACAGGCGAGAATAACAACTATGCTGGAGCGACAACAGTGTCTGCTGGCGTGTTCGAGATTGCGGGGACCTTGACGCAGTCGGATGTGACTATTGAGGTGGGAGGACAATGTAATTTGGATGGAGGGATGTTAAGCCCTACGACGAATCTTACTGTTTTAGGGACGCTCCAGGTGAGTGCGACAACATTGACACCTGTTATTGGAGCTTTAAATGGAAGCGGAATGGCTGTGCTGGGAGGCGATTTAGAAATCAATACAACAGGCAACGGAACGTGGACTGGGAACCTAACAGGTGTTGGCGGGCTGACCAAAGAGGGGACGGGGACGATGACGTTCGGCGCTGGGTCGACGGTAAGCTATACCGGACCAACGGTGGTCAATGGTGGAACATTAGCGTTAGCATTGGCAGGCAACTTTGCGACAACTCCATCTATTTCGATTGGAAGTGGTGGAACTGTAGAAATTCAAGCGGCAACTAAGCAGTTTCAAGAGTTAAAAGGAACGGGAACTGTTGCATTAAATAGCAATGCCCTTACCGTATTGGCGGGAAATTTTAGTGGGGTTATTCAGGGGAGTGGCAGCCTGATAAAAGAAAGCGCAGGGACGCTGACGCTAACAGGAGAAAGCACCTATACCGGAGGCACAACAGTGACTGGAGGAAGCCTTCGGTTCGGCAACCGCTTCAGTTTGGGAACAGGGACATTAACACTGAATGGAGGGGAACTCGGAGCGGTTGCCGACGTCATCCTTCTCAACCCTATTGCGGTCAATGCCGATAGCATATTAGAAACGGCCGACAGCTCTTTTAGTTTAGCGGGCGCGGTTTCGGGAGCGTCTAACCTCGAAAAGAAGGGAAGTGGAACGGTTCGCCTTTTAGGGGAAAGCCTGAGTTACTCTGGCACATTGACTGTCGATGAGGGGGCCCTTTTTTCTGGGCTTTTGTCCACGTTCTTAGGGAGTGTAGACATTGCAAATGGCGCGCGTCTTTTTGGTTGGGGGCGCTTGGGCGATGTAATCAATAGAGGGCTTGTCTCGCCAGGAGCGTCAATCGGATCGCTAGGGATGGAAAGTTATACCCAGACAAGCGACGGAACGCTCTTTATCGATATTGCAAGTACAGGCGCGAGCGATCAATTGAGAGTGGTTAATAGTGCGACTTTAGATGGAAGGCTCGAGTGGGAGGCAGCACCTGGGGTCTACCAAGAAGGCGATCAATTTGTTTTCATCTTGGCTGAAGGGGGGGTTGTTGGTCAATTTTCTAGTGTGAACGAGCAACAAAGCCTTGTCAATGGCTCCGTTATCTATGAGCCCAATCGCGTGCTTCTCGCTGTTGTCGGCAATCATGTGATTACTCCAGTGGATATTAGCGAGCTGTGCGGAAATCCCCGCCAGGTTGCCGACTATTTGTTTTGTGATACATTACCGCCAAACCAAGATTTGGTCGATGTCATAGACAATCTCTTACGGTTGCCTCCCGATCAGTTTGTCGAGACATTGCCCAAGCTGAGTCCCGTTCAGATGTGGGCACTCCCGTTGACGGTTGTGCAAAACGATACGCGGATCGCCACGATCGATTACACGAATCACCTCACCTATTGCGCTTCAAATAGGCGGTTTTTTTGGCTCGCTCCGATCACCTCTTATTACCGGCAAGAAGAAACCCTTTCTTTTTGCGCAGAAAGTCATACCGAACGTAAGCGCGATCTCGGGTTTCGCGTTCACAGTGATGGAATCAGCCTAGGGCAGTTATGGCATCGCGATGGGCTTGAAGGGGGCGTCCATATCGACTATCTTTATTCGAAGTTAAAATGGAGTCAAAAAGCAGGCACAGCGCGGATCAATGCTATTTATCTGAGCCCTTTTCTCCAAAAGAGTTTTAACTCTTACTACCTCAGTATCGCCTTACTAGGGGCATTAACCTCTTACGATGTTGATCGGTCGATTCAATTCAATGCTATCAAACGAACAGCGCATAGCAGTCACACAAGTTGGGATGGCCTTATCCGAGTCAATGGTGGGAAAAAATGGTGTTTGCACCCTTGGATGTCCCATTTTTTCATCGCATCAGAGGTGGGTGTTAACTATCTCAATATCTGGGAGTCAGATTATCAGGAGGAAGGCGCCGATAGCATCAATCTCGTCGTGCAGTCAAAGCACTCAGCCTTTTTAAATCCGCGCGCGGTGTTAGCGCTCATCAAAGAGTTTTATCCCTATGGAGATAAAATTTCGACGGCGTTTAAAGCGGGATGGGAAGGGTTTATTCCCCTCTCAGATGCGCGTTATCGTCGTAGCTCTTTTCTCAATCAACAAACGTGTGAGCCTTTCTTTTTTGTGGAAGGGTTTACGCGCACACTTCACCAAGCTGTGATTGGTGCGCAGATCTTGTGGAGTCATCGTGCGAGCACAACGCTGAGTTTCAATTACGAAGCCAGCTTAAATCACCGCGCTTTCGTTCATCAAGCCTCGGGGGTCTTTTCTTGGCATTGGTAAAAGCCGAGGTTGCGGCTTCATCAACTTGGATTTGAATTAAAAGTTTTAATTGACAATGCTCTTGTTTTTGTTCAGCAAGGCAAAGGAGTGGTGGGTCGATGAGAAAACAGCTGAAAAATATTTGGAGTAAGGTGGTAAGGGTAGGACTATTGGCGTGCGCAGTATGGCCTCTTCATGGACAAGTGATCGGGGCGCTAAGGCCCGACGAAGCCTTCGAGCACGCGATCGAAAGCGAGTGGCAAGCGATGTTGGAGCTGGTGCAAAGTGGGCAACAGTCTTTGGCCACTTGGAGCGCATATTTTCGAGACATGCTCGCGGGGTTAGAGGTCGAGGGTGCTACTCAGGAAGTGCGCGCCTATTCAGGTGGAAGTGAAGACAGTGAGGACAAGATCAATGACTTTTACAACGATCTCGATAACGTGCCAGCAGATGTGCGTCGAGCGATTAAAAAGTTGATTCGGAAAATGGATGAGAAAAATTGGGCACAACTTCTATGGGATAAAGAAAAGATGAAAAAGCTGGGGAAAAAAGCTGATGAAGTGCACCCCCTCCTTTTTTTAGGAGTTATTTGCCAAGAGGGGTTAAGAGACCACTTAAGAGGGATCTTACAGGTCGGATACAAACAAAGCGTTTTTCTTGCCGGTCATGGTCGGCCGGGATTTGCAGCTCGCATGCAACATGAAAAAGAGCGTGACACGCTCGCAACTTATCTCTGTGGTCTTGCTGATCTTTTAGGGTGTTCACAAGATAAATTGTGCCAATTCATCCATACCCATAACTGGAGCGGGCTGTTGTGGGAAGTGGCTGGTTAATCTTCGCCGAGGGGGATGCCAATAAAGAACATCAACACTTCGGCGCCTGGGTTGGTGGCTCCTAAACTGGCATTTGACAGGTGATAAAACATAGAGCCGAAGCGGCACCCCCAGTCATTCGTCCACGAAAGTTCAATAGACGAGCGAAATTCAAGTGGATAGCCAAGATCAAACCCCTTTCCTTTTGCGTAGCCGCCGGCGGCAAAGCTAGGTGTTAAGGCGATATGAGGAGCGAGAAAAAGATCACAGGCAAGACCGGCGCATACATAAGCGCCTCTTTTGTTATTCACCATTGCGCTGATCAGCGGGCGGATAAAGACATGCTTATCGCGGTAAAGGGGGGTTTTAGCGCGGTACTCAACTTGGAAATTCAAGAGCTTTTTATGTCGAATAGCATTAAAAACTCCGGAGCTGATATAGAGCAGGCGTTGATCTTCAGGGCGAGGAGTGGCGGCAGTGACAGAAAAAGAGTAAAAAGAAGCGAGTAAGAGAAAAAATAGAGCAAAGCGGCGCATGAGACGGTGGCAAAAAAAGAAGGGTAAAATTAAAAAGAATCATTGTGCAGAAAGGGCACTAAGGATTCAAGAAAAAAAGAGAACCCCGGGGGGTTCTCTTCTTGGAGACGAAACTCTCGAGATGTTCCTTCTCTTTTAATATGCTATCTTGTGCAAAAAAGAGGGTTACATCGCTTGTGTGTCTGCTGCAGCTGCTGCTTTGCCCAGATATTTGGCTTGGTATTCTTTGATGTCATCAACATGAATGACCCAAGCTGCACCTTTTCTAGATGCTTTGAGCATGCCAATGCGTGTGGCATAGTAGACCTTTTGGGCCGGAATGCCGAGCATTTTTGCCGTTTGACCAACAGAGTAAAACCCTTTTGCATTGTCAAAGAGTAGTTCACCGTTGTGAGTTGACTTTGAACGCGAATACCGTTGTTTACGGTAAGCTTCTAAGTCGGCTAAGCTGATTGTCCAGCGCTTCGACTCAGCATCTTTTGACGCTTTAAGCTTTTGTTGCTTAATAGCGACGTAGATAGCTTGTCTTGTGACACCGTGAATGCGAGCTGCTTCAGTAATTGAAACAACCTTATTCTGTGTTTCGCCAGGGTTGGCAGATCCGCTATGGGATGTTTGGTCCATGATATATTTCCTCCTCAATCCAAAGCTGATGGTTGTCAGCTTGTTATGTAAAAAAAAAATAGC